>VGTA01000079.1 GCA_016874875.1 Deltaproteobacteria bacterium
GAGGCGGCGGTCGCCCCCGCGCCTGCGGAGCAGGAGGCGGCGGTCGCCCCCGCGCCTGCGGAGCAGGAGGCGGAGCAGGGCGCAGAGCAGGGCGCGGAGCAGGAGGTGGCGGTCGCCCCCGCGCCCATGGGCGCGGAGCAGGAGGCGGAGCAGGGCGCAGAGCAGGGCGCAGAGCAGGGCGCGGAGCAGGAGACGGCGGTCGCCCCCGCGCCCGTGGGCGTGGAGCAGGAGGCGGGGCAGGGCGCAGAGCAGGACGCAGAGCAGGACGCAGAGCAGGACGCAGAGCAGGACGCAGAGCAGGACGCAGAGCAGGACGCAGAGCAGGACGCGGCGGTCACCCCCGCGCCCGTGGAGCAGGAGGGGGCGCTGGAGAGGGAGGTGACGCCCGAGGATGAGGGGCGCTGAGGGAGGGGGGGCGAGGGGGGCGAGGGGGGCGCGCGTGCCTCACGGGGCCTCCTGCGCCGCCCGCGCCCACTCCTCGCTCACCCACAACGACAGCCCATCCCACTCGCGCGTCACCCCCACGCGCGCCCCCGCCCGCCACAGACGCAGCGTCCGCGCCGCCTCGTCCCCGGGGGCGCGCGAGGTCACCCGCAGCGCCCCCACGGGCGCGGCGCCCGGCGGGGGCAAGAGCGCGACGCCTGGCGCCGTAGCGCTGAGGGCCGCGGAGAGGCGCGCCGCCGCCTCCGCGGGCAGCTCCTCCGGGGGCCCCTCGGCGCCCCCCGCCGCCCACCGCGCGCGCCGCCACCCCGCCGCCCCGCGCCACAGCCGCCACCCCTCGCCGCTCGCGGCTCGCCACTCCGCCTCGCGCACCCCCTCCGCGGGCAGCTCGTAGAGGCGGCGGCTGAGCAGCGACTCAAGGCGCAGGGGCACGTGCGCCGACACGTGCGAGGGCAGGGGGCCCCACTCCCCCCCGCGCGCCCCCCAGAGCCCCCCCGCCGACGCCCACAGCCCCACGCGCGCCTCGCCGCCCGCGGCGCGCAGGTGCAGCCTGTGCGTCTCGAGGCGCGGGGTCGCCTCTAGGCGCTCGACGCGCAGGCCCTGGAGCGTAAAGGCCGCCGCCTGCGCCTGCGCGGCGTCGAGCGGCAGGCCCGCCGGGCTCGCGAGCGCCCACGGGGCCTCCGCCGCCGCGCGCCGCAGGCGCCACACCTCCTCCTCGGCGCCGCCCTGCACGCGCGTGAGGCGCGCCTCGAGCAGCGGCCCCGGCAGGGGGGCCAGCGCGCGGTCGCGCCACTCCGCGGCGGGGCGGTCGAGGGCGCGGCGCAGGCGCCCGCGGACGCGCGCCGCCCGCCACGGCGCCGCCCCGACCCCCTCCTCCGTCAGCGGCAGGACCCAGGTGGCGCGGCGCTCCTCCTCCGCGCCCACCCGCCACGCCCCCGCCCCCGCCACGCGCAGCACGATCGCCGCCTCCGAGAGCCCGAGGCGCCGCAGGCCCTCCTCGCCGTGCACCTCGCGCCACTCGAGCGCCTCGGGGGGGGCGGCGAGCGCCTCCTCGAGCGCCGCGCGCGCCTCGGGGTCGAGGGCGCCGCCCTCCGCGCGCAGGGGGCCGCCTCCATCTCGCGCGAGGCGCGCGGCGGGCCACCCCGGGCGCAGCACCTCGGCGCTCGCCCACGCCTCCAACGGCGGCGGGAGTCCCCCCTCGCCCGCCGCCTCCCCCTCGCTCCCCCCCGTCCCCCCCCACAGCGCCGCCGCCCCCCCCAGCGCCGCTCCCCCCCACAGCGCCGCCGCCAGCGCCAGCCCCCACGCCGCGCGGCGGCGCTCGTCTCCCGCGGCGCTCACGGCGCGCCTCGGCGGCGGGCGCGCCCGCGCAGCGCCTCGCGCGCGCGCCACGCGCCCCACAGGCACAGCCACGCCGCGAGGGGCGCGGCGGGGGCGGCGAGGGGCAGCGCGCGCTCAAGGGCGGGGGGGAGGGCGAGGCGCGGGGCGGGCGCCAGCGGGCGGGCGCGGCGGCCCTCGTCCCCGAGCGCCCACGACACCGCCGCGCGCAGCGCCTCGAGACCCCCCGCGTCGGCGCTCAGCAGGCGCCGCCCCGCCCCAAAGAAGGCCAGCCGCCCCGCCCCCAGCCCGGCGCGCAGGTGCGGCGGGTCGGAGGCGCCCTCCGGCGGCGGCGGGGGGGCGGCGAAGGCGCTCTCGAAGCGCCGCTCGAGGGTGAAGGCGAGCGCGAAGGGCCCGGGGCGGCGCGCGGCGGGGGGCGCGGCGCGGAGGTCGAGCCCGCGGAGGTCCAAGAGCGCCTCGGCGCCCTCCCCGCTGCGCAGCTCCACCCGCGCGTCAGGGGGCAGGCGCAGCGGCGGCGACATCGGCGACGCCACCTCGCCGCGCAGCCCCAGCGCCCCCGCCGCCTGCCCCGCCGCCCACGGGTAGAGCGGCTGGCGCACCCGGAGCGGGCGCCCCTGCGCGTCACGCCACAGCGCCGCCGACGCCGCGCGCCCCTCGTCCGCCACCACCCACCGCCCCTCCACCTCCACCCCGTACGACGCGAGCAGCCCCTCGAGTCCGCTCGACCGCGCCGCCCACACCGCCGAGTCCACCTCGCTCTGCGCCCGGTGGTCGAGGGCGAGCGCCACCCCGCCGCCGTCGCACAGCAGCTGGTCGAGCAGGTAGCGCGCCCGCTCCCCGTAGGCGCGCGTGGGGCCGAGGGCGAGCACCGCGTCCACCCGCCCGCGCAGCGAGGGGCCGTCGAGGCGCACGGGCACCAGCTCCACCCCCTCCGCCAGCGACGCCGCAAGGGGGCCGCCGAGCACGTCGGGCTCCCCCGCCCCCTGCGCCACCCCCAGCCGGCGCGGGGGCGCGCGCTCCACGAGGCGCGCTAGGGCGCGGGCGAGCGCCCCCTCCGCCTCCTCCTCGCGCTCGGGCAGCCGCAGCGCCTCGCGGCGCTCGCTCTGCGCGAGCGCCACCCCCACCGGAATCCGCAGCGACACCGCCCGCCCGCCCTCGCGCCCCTCCACCGCCCGCGCCCCCACCCCCCGCGCCGCCGCCTCCGCCTCCACGCGCGCCGCCTCCGCCGCGCCCCGGGGCGCCGCCGAGTCCACCACCGAGAGCCGCCAGCGCCCCGCCGGGGCGAGGCGCCCCGCCTCGCGCAGCAGGTCCGCCGCGTGCCTCGCGGCCGCGCGCGTGGGCGGCGGCGCGGAGAGGGGGAGGTAGGCGCTCACCGCCACCGGCTCGCGCAGCGCCGCGAGGCGCGCCGCGAGCGGCGCCGAGAGCGTGTAGCGCGCGTCCGGCGTGAGGTCGACCCGCCACGGCGCGCGCTCCGAGAGCGCGAGGGCGCCGGCGAGGGCGAGCCACAGGGCGAGCGCCCCGAGCAGCCTCGCGCCCCGCGTAGGCGGGGGCGTGGGGGTGAGCGCGAGGGTGAGCGCGGGGGTGAGCGCGGGGGTGAGCGCGGGGGTGAGCGCGGGCGGCGCGGGGGTAGACGCAGGGGCGTGGGGAGGGGCAGGCATCAGCGGGGGGCGTTTTGTGGAGGGCGGGGGGTGGGGTGGTTGTGCGGACTCTCTCGGGGTTATACCATACGGGCGCCCGCCTCACGCGCCGAGGCGCGCCGCCCAGGAGCCGCCCTTGCCCGCACCCCGCTACCGAATCACCAACGCCCCCGACCTCGAGCTCAACCGCTCCCCCGCCGCGCAGGTGGTGGGCGCGCTCGCGGCGCGGTCGGAGCTGTTCTTGACGCATTTCGAGCACCGGCACCACCTCGCCCCGCCCTCCTACTGGCTCCCCGAGGACCGCCCCGACCTCGACGGCGAGGTGCGCTGGACGCGCGGCGCGCTCAAGGAGAACAAGTTCCTTCACTTTCGCTACGACCAGCCCCTCGGCAGCCTCCACCCGGGCCACCTCGCCAAGTGGACCGCCCACGAGCTCTGCCACGGCCTCGTGGGGTTCGCCTGGAATCCGTCGATGACGCCCTTCGCCCACACCCTCGTGGCGCGCCTCGCTGAGCTGCTGCCCGTGACGCTGTGGTACTTCTACGACGAGGCGCGCCTGCGCCGCTGCCCCCTCCACCACCTGCAGGGCGCGCTCTTCCAGGACCACTGCGTCTACTGCGAGCGCCTCGCCGAGCAGGGCCCGCGCCTCGCCGAGCGCGAGGACGCCGAGTGGGTGGAGCGCGGCGTCAAGTTCCTGCGCGCCGAGCTCGCCGCGGTGGCGCGCAGCCGCCGCTACCGCCGCCCCCTCCCTCACCGCTACGCCACCCTCGACCTCAACAGCGACGCCATGGCCTTCACCGCCCAGAATCTGCGGCGCATGGACGACCCCTACTTCCGCTACTTCTGCGAGCGCTTCCACGGCCCCCACACCGGCATGTGGTCGGACCTCGACGCCCTCGAGGGGCGCGTCCTCGGGCTCTCGGAGGCGCTCACCGGGGGCATGCCCGCCCCCCCGCTCACGGCGGGGCGGGCGCGCTGGGTGGCGCAGGACCTCGCCTGGCGCCTGCTGACGGTGGCGGCGCAGTGCGAGGACCGCGAGGCGACCGACGCCCTCGAGCGCCTCGTGGAGGGCCTCGCCGCGGCGCCGGAGGACGTGGCCGCCGCCGTCCGCGGCTACGAGGCGCTCTTTGAGGAGTTCTTCATCCCCACCCCCGCGCAGGTGTTCGCCGTGGGCTACGACCTCGGCGGCGGCTACGGCTCCGACGCTGAGCAGCTCACCGAGGGCGTGCTCTCCGCCTGCCCGGGACTCGAGCTCGCCCTCGGCCGCGAGGGGGTGGCGGAGCAGGTGCGCGCGTTCGCCGCCTGGGACCTCGCGCGCCCGCGGCGCCTCTCCCTCGCCCGGCGTTTCGCGCGCTTCTTGGCCGAGACGGGCGGGGGGCCGCTCTCCGACCTCGCGGCCTACGAGGCGGCGGTGGCCGACCCCGAGCCGCCCGACCCGTGGGCGGCGTGCCTGGCCTGGCGCGACGTGGAGGGCGACCTCGTGCGCCGCGCGCAGGGGGTGGAGGTGGTGCGCGTGGGCGTGGACATCGACCGTATGCTCGAGGCGCTCAAGGCGCAGGCGGAGGGGGCGGAGGGGGCGGAGGACCTCGACGTGCCCGAGCGCTCCTACGACCTCCTCGTGGTCCACCGCGCTGGCGGCCTCCGCCACATCGCCGAGCTCACGCCCAGCGCGGCGCGCGCCCTCGCGCAGCTCCAGGACGGGCCTATCGAGGAGGCGCTCCTCGGACTCACCGCGGAGGAGATGGGGCTCCTCAAGGACCTCGGGGCGCTCACGCCGTGCTCGTGGCGGGAGGGGATGGCGGCGGGCGCGGCGCCGCGGGCGGAGTCGTGGGCGGATTCGCTCGACGCGGACCTCGACGCGGGCCTCGACGCGGGCCTCGACGCGGGCCTCGACGCGGGCCCCCTCCCCGACGCCCTCTGGATCGAGCCCGGGCCGCCCGCCCCGCCCCCCCCGCGCCTCGGGGGCGAGCCCCTCAACGTCGCCCGCGCCCCCCTCAACGCCTTTGAGGCCGCCCTGCGCCGCTCGCTCGCGCGTGGCGAGGAGGCCCCCCCCGCCCCGGACGCGGCGTCGCAGTACGAGGACCTCTTTGTGTTTAGGGGGCTCGGGGCGCCGGAGGACGACGATGACGACGCGCGCTGAGGGCGCCGCCCGCGCGGCCCGCGCCGCCCGCGCCGCCCGCGCCGCCCGCGCCGCCCGCGCCGCCCTCGCCGCCCTCGCCGCCCTCACCCCCCTCGCCGCCCCCGCGCGCGCCGCGCCCCCCGCCCACGACACGCACGAGGCGCGCCTGCGCGCCCTCTACGCGCCCGCGCCGCCCCTAGACGCCCGCGGGGAGCCGCTCGTGTCGGTGCGGGTGGCGGCGGGGCAAGCGCGCCTGGCGGTGAGCGCCCAGGGGGGCGTGGCCCTCTACCTCGGCGCCGACCCGGGCGCGCGCCTCACCCTCGGCCGCGAGGAGGCGCGCTGGGAGCTGTCGCTCGCCGCCCCCCCCACCCCCCGCGCCCGGCGCTGGTGGGCGCCGCTCGAGCGCCTGCCCGCGGCGCCCGAGGGGGCGCTGGCGGCGCGCGAGGCGTGGTGGCGGGACCAGGGACTCACCCCCGCGCGCCTCGCGGTCGGCCTGTGGCTGCCGGGGGCGGAGGGGGGGCCCCTCGACGCGCGCGCCGCCCTCTTGGCCGCCTCCGCCCCCGACGAGGAGGCCGCCCGCGCCCTCGCCGAGCGCCTTGAGGGCCTCGACGGGGCGCGCCGCGCCCCCCTCGACACGCTCGAGGCGCCGGCGCGCGGGACGCTGAGGGTGGCGCTGGCGGCGCCGCGGGCGGGGCGCGGCGCGCTAGAGGCGTCGGCGCGGGACGCGGTGTGGGTGGAGCCCCTCGGCGACGGGCCCCTCGAGCTGACCACGTGGGACGCGGCGGGGCGGGCGCGGGTGACGCGCTACGAGGGTGAGCTCTACGCGGTGGTGAGCGACGGGGGGCTCGACGCCGTCAACGTGCTGCGCGCCGAGCGGCTGGTGGCGCTCGTGGTGCCCTCCGAGCTCTATCCCAGCGCCCCCCTCGAGGCGCTCAAGGCGCAGGCGGTGTCGGCGCGCGGGCAGCTCGTCACGCAGCTCGGCGACCGCCACCTCGCCGAGCCCTACCACCTCTGCGGCGAGGCGCACTGCCAGGTCTACCGAGGGGCTGCCGCGCGCCACGCCCGCGCCGAGGAGGCCGCGCGCGCCACCCGCGGCCTGCTCGCCGTCGACGCCCACGGCGCCCCCGTGCCCTCCGTCTACAGCTCCACCTGCGGCGGGCGCACCGAGGCCTACCACGAGGTCTGGGGCGGCGCGCCGCGCCCGGCCCTCCTCGGGGTGGAGGACAACGCCGCCGCCTCCCCCGCCCCGCTCACCGCCTCGGGCCTCGAGGCGCTCCTGTCGCTCCCGCCCGCCGCCTTCTGCGCGCACCCCCCCCGCGCCTTCCGCTGGCGCGTCCGCCGCACCGCCGAGGAGCTCTCCGCCGCCCTCCGCGCCCGCCTCGGGGCGCGGTGGGCGGCGGCGGGCGCGCTCGTGCGCGTGGAGGCAGCCCGGCGCGGCGCGAGCGGGCGCGCCCTCGACGTGCGCTACGTGGGCGAGCGCGGGGAGGTGGTGGCGCGCGGCGAGCTGCTCAACCGCCAGCTGCTGGGGCTCAAGAGCGCGCTGTGGGTGGCGCGCGAAGAGGGCGGCGCGGGGGGGCGCGCGTGGGTGTTTGAGGGCGGCGGCGCGGGGCACGGGGTGGGCCTCTGTCAGCACGGCGCGATCGGCATGGCGGAGGCGGGGCGCGGCCACGCCGACATCCTCGCGCACTACTACGCCGGCGCGGTGCTCCGGAGGGCGTGGTGAGCGGGGCGCGCGTGACGCTCGGGGCGCGCGCGACGCTCGGGGCGCTCGGGGCGCTCGGGGCGCTCTTGAGCGCCGCGCCCGCGCGCGCCACCCCCCCCCTCGACCTCACCGCCGCCGCCCAGCGCGCCGCCGCCCAGCACCCCCTCGCCCGCGCCCGGCGCTTTGAGGTGGAGGCGGAGCGCGCGGGCCTGGGTGTGGCGCGCACGCTGCTCGACCCCACCCTCGACGTCACCCTCGACGCCAACAGCGACCTCGCCACCCTCGCCAACCCCCTCGCCGCCAACGCCCTCTCCGAGCTCACCACGGCGCGCTACGCCCTCGACGCGCGCCTCACGCAGCCCCTCCGCTGGGGCACCGCCCTCGCCGCCGGGGTGACGCAGAGCCTAGTGGAGACCAACAACCCCTTCAGGAGCTGCGTGCCCGGCGTGCCGAGCGCGCAGTGCTACGAGGCGCGCCTCACGCTGAGCGTGACGCAGCCCCTGCTGCGCGGGCGGCGCGCCGAGGTCAACCTGTCGGCGGCGCGCGCGGCGGCGGCGGGGGTGGGGGCGCGGCGGGCGCAGGCGCGCGCCGAGGTGTCGCGCCTCGTGGAGGACGCCGCGCGCGCCTACGCCGCCCTCTCCCTCGCCCTCGCGCGCCTCAGCGCCGAGGAGGGGGCGCGCGCCCTCGCCGCCCGCCAGCTCGCCGACATGCAGGGGCGGGTGGCGGCGGGAGTGGTGGCGGCCAGCGAGCTGGCGGCCCTGCGGCTCGCGGAGGCGCAGCGCGCCCGCGCCCTCCTGCAGGCGCGTCGGGCGACCGGCGAGGCGCGCGAGGCGCTGCTGGCGGCGCTCGGCGCCCCGGCGGCGGAGGGCGCCGCCAGCCCTAGCGCCCTCGCCGCCCTCCGCGCCCTCCCGTTGCCCGCCTGGGCGCTCCGCGACCACCCCGCCGCCGCCCTCAGCCCCCCCCCGCCCCTCGCCGAGCACCCGGAGCTCGAGGCGCTCGGCGCGCTCGTGGCGCAGGCGGCGGCGCAGCTCGCCCCCCTGCGCGACCAGCGCCTCCCGCGCCTCGACGCCGCCCTCGTGTGGAGTCAGAGCGGGCTCGGCGGCGGGCTCGGCGAGGCGCTCGGCGCGCTCCCCAACAACCGCAGCCGCTTCTACGGCGCCACGCTGAGTCTCAGCTACCCGCTCTCCGACCGCGCGGAGCTGCAGCTCGCGCAGGCGCTCGCCCGCCTCCGCGCCCTCGAGGCCGAGCGCGACGCCCGCCGCGCCGCCCTCGAGCGCGAGTGGGCGGCGCGGGCGGGGGAGCGCGCGCTCCTCGAGGAGTCGCGCGAGTGGGCCCTGCGCGCTGAGGAGGCGGCGCGCGAGGCGTGGGCGGCGGCGGAGGGGCGCCTTGAGGCGGGGCGCGGCACGCGCTTTGAGGCGCTTGAGCGCCAGGAGGCGGCGCACCAGGCGGCGCTGGCCACCCTAGAGGCGACTCACGCGCTCTTTGGGCACCGCGTGGCGGTGATGCGCCTGCGCGGGTCGCTCCTAGAGGTCTTTGGGGTGGAGGTGGCGGGGGGCGAGGCGGGGGGCGAGGCGGGGGGCGAGGCGGGGGGCGAGGCGGAGCGCGCCGCGGGGGGCGGCGGTGGCTGAGGGGCGCGCCGGCGGGCTCCTCGCCGCGCTGCTGCGCCGCCCCGTGGGCGTGGGCGTGAGCCTCGTGGCGGTGGCGCTGCTCGGGGTCATCGCCGCCCTGCGCCTCCCGCAGCAGCTCATCCCGAGCGGATTTGACCCCCTCTTCTTGTGGGTCCACGTGCCCACGCTCGCCGCCACCTCCGGCGAGAACGAGCGCCTGGTGGCGGAGCCGGTGGAGGACGCCCTCGCCACCCTGCCGAGCGTCTCCAAGCTGAGCACCTTTGTGCGAAGCGACAGCGTGGGATTCGCCCTCGAGCTGCACCCCTCCGCCGACCCGCAGCTGAGCTACCAGCGCGTACGCGAGCGCCTCAAGGTGGTCACCCCGCGCCTACCCGAGGGGTCGCGCTTCGCCTTCATCTGGCGCCACGACCCCAGCGACGAGCCGGTCCTGGTGGTGGGGGTGGAGCTGCCCTCGGGCGCCGAGGACCCCGCGCGCGTCCT
>VGTA01000080.1 GCA_016874875.1 Deltaproteobacteria bacterium
CCGAGCGGGCGGAGCCCGCGGCGCCCGCCGCGCCCGCGGCGCCCGCCGCGCCCGCCGCGCCCGCCGCGCCCGCCGCGCCCGCCGCGCCCGCCGCGCCCGCCTCCCCCCCCGCCGCCCGAGGGCTGTGGTGGGTCTGGGGGGCGCGCCTCTGCCTCTCCACCGGGCTCGCCGCCGCCTGCCAGCTCACCCACGACGCCGAGGCGCGCCCGCCGCGCCTGCGCGTCACGCTCGCGGGGCGCGAGGTGCGCCTCGCCCTCCGCGCCCCGCGCGCGCCCTAGGGCCCCCCCGCGCCCTCCAGGGCCCCCGCGCCCTCTAGCGCCGCGAGACACTCGAGCTCCGTCATCACCCGCACCCCCGCCGCCGCCGCCGCCGCGCGCACGGCGCGCGCCGCCTCCCCGCCCCCGCACACCACCCACGCGAGCCCCGCGAGGGAGGAGGCGGCGTGGAGCGACAGGGGCGTGAAGCCGGCGGCGGCGAGTCGGGCGGCGAGGGCGGCGCGCGTGACGCTCAGGCGCCCCACGATCCCCACCCGGCGCGCTCCGCCCAGCGGGGGGCGGCCGCGGCGGGGGGGCGGGGCGCCCGCCGGCGCGCCCCCCTCCCCGAGCGGCAGCGGGGCGCGGAGGGGCTCAGGCGCGCCCCCCGCCCTCAAGACCTCCTCCTCGCGCGCCTCTAGGAGCGCCGCGAGGGCGTCCTCCTCAAGGGCCACGCCCCCCCGCCCCGCCACGCGGCGCAGGGCGCCCTCCGCCGAGGCGGAGGGGCGGGCGGGGCGGGCGGCCCGCGAGCGCGCCGCGGAGAGGCGCGCCGCCCCCGCGCGGTTGCTCCCGCGCCGCGCCGGCGACCCCTGCTCGCGGGGACTCCACACCCACACCGCCACCCCCGCCTCCTCCTCACGCCGCGTCACCCGCGCGCCGAGGGCCTCGAGGCGCACCGCCCAGCGGCGGCGGTCGCTGCCGCGGTCCCCCACGAGCAGCACGGGCGACGCCGCGAGCCCCTCCCACGAGGGCGCGCCGCGCCCCGCCGCCACGTCGCGCGGGTCGGCGCCCCCCAGCTCGGGGCGCACGACGCGGAGCCCCACGAAATGACTCCGCCACTCCGGCTCCCCCTGCGCGCGGCTAAAGACGCGGCAGCCGCCCTCTGATGTGGCCCAGCTCCCGCCGCGGCGCACCCGCGACGCCGGCGCCTCGCTCCACTCCACGACGTCCACGCCGCCCCCCACCCGGCGGCGGTACACCAGCTCCTCAAAGCGGTCCTCGCACCACTCCCACACGTTGCCGCTCAGGTCGTAGAGCCCCCACTGGTTGGGGCGGAGGCGCCCCGCCGGCTGGGGGCCCTCGAGGCCGCGCTCGAGCGACCAGCACACCGCCTCGGGCGCGTGGGCGCCGGCGAAGGGGCGGTCCTGCCCGGCGCGCGCGAGGAGCTCCCACTCCACCTCCGTGGGCAGCCGGTAGCCGCCCGTCTCCGCGCGGCGGGCGCAGCGCCCCCGGGCGTCCTCCCAGAGCGCGTAGGCGGGCGGGAGGCCGAGGCGGGCGCTGAGGCGGTTGCACAGCTCTAGCGCCTCAAACCACGACACGGAGTCCACGGGCGCCTCCTCCTCCTCGCGCGCGCTCGGCGCCGTCCCCATCACCTCCCGCCAGAGGGCCTGCGTCACGGGCAGCTCGCCGCACCACAGCGGGCGCGACACCTGCGCCACGTGCGGCGGCGTCTCCCAGTCGTTCCCCACGCCGAGGGGGGCGCCCACCCACCCGCGCCCCACCGCGCACAGGCGCTCGCGGTGCCACGCCGCCCCCACCCGCACCTCTAGGCGCTCCCCGTGGGCGCGCCCCGCCTCCTCGCGCTCCGGCGGGCGCGCCGCCGACACCTCCCAGGCGTAGTACGACGACTCGGGCGCGGGCGCGAGGGGGAGGTGGCGCCAGCCGGCCCCCCCCAGGAGGCTAAAGTACGACAGGCGCTCGCCGAGCGCCTCGGCGTCGCCGCGCGCCGCGGGGGCGCACAGGTCCTCGCCGCGCCGGGCGTCGGGGGCGAGGCGCGCGCCGAGCGCCGCCCAGGCGCCCGCGCCCCCCCACGCCACCGCCGGCGAGCGCAGGTAGAGCACCTCGTCGGCGATGTCCACCGCCTTGAGCTGCAGCTGCAGCCCCGCCGCCCCCTCCCGCCCCGGCGCGCTCACCCAATCGAGCTGCGCCACCAGGAGCGACCGCTCGTCGGGCTCGAGCCCCTCCACCACCAGGCGCGACGCGCGCCCCGCCCCCACGTCAAAGATCGAGAGCTCCACGCGCTCAAAGGTGAAATCGCCGGCGTGGAGCAGCGCGAGGTGCGCCCGCGCCCCGCCCTCCGCGAGCCGCTCGAGGCGCACGGCGCACTCCAGCGCGGGCGGCGGCGCGGGGGCGTCGCCGCCGCCGAGCAGCCGCGCCAAGAGCGCCTCGTGCTGCGCCTCGGTCACGCCAAAGCGCGCCCGCAGGCGCTCCGCCTGCTGCGCCGCGCGCGCGGGCAGCCCCGCCGCGCCCCCCGCCGCGCCCCCCGCCGCGCCCCCCGCCGCGCCCTCCGCCGCCTCCTCCGCCGCGCCCCCCGCCGCGCCCCCCGCCGCCTCCACCAGCCTGCCGAGGGCCTTGACGTAGGCCTCGGGGAGCGCCTCGGGGCTCACCACCGCCTCAGACCTCGCCCTCGGGGCGCTCAGCGCCGCGCACGCTCACCACCTCCACGGCGGGGGCGGCGGGGCGGGCGCGGCGGTCGCCGCGCTCTCGCACGCGCCCGAGCTCCTGCGCCACGCGGTCGAGCACGCCGTTGATGAAGCGCCCGCTCTCGGCCGTGCCGTAGCGCTTGCCGAACTCGATGGCCTCGTTGAGCACCGCCGCCGCCGGCACCTTGGGGTGGAAGCAGAGCTCGTAGGTGGCGAGGCGGAGGACGTTGCGGTCCACCTCGCCCATGCGGTGCAGGCGCCAGTTCTGTGAGCAGCGGCTGATGAGGGCGTCGATGGCGCCCTTGTGCCGCAGGCAGCCCTCCGTGAGCGCCGTGACCTGCGCCCACAGCTCGTCGCCGGCCCACAGCTTCTCCATGCGCTCGCGGGGGCGGAAGGACCCAAAGTAGAGGCGCCAGAGGTCGGCGTCGGCGCGCCACTGCCCCACGTTGAAGCTCGCGAGCTCAAAGGGGCTCAGGTGCGGGTCGCGCGCCTCGAGGGCGCAGAGGCCCCAGACCGACGCCTCGCGCGCCACGCGCGCTGTGAGGTGGGCGCGGGCGGTGGGCAGGTGCGGCTCGCGCTCGGGGGCCCCGCTCACGGGGGTGCCCACCCGCTCAGGGCCCTGCGCCTCGCCGGGGGCGCCGGGGGGCGCGGTGAGCTGCGGGCTCATGCGTCCACCTTGCGCAGCAGGTCCACCATCTCGATGGCGGCGAGGGCGGCCTCGGCGCCCTTGTTGCCGGCCTTGGTGCCCGCGCGCTCGATGGCCTGCTCGATGGTGTCCACCGTCAGCACCCCAAAGATCACCGGCAGCCCGCGGCTGAGCGACACGTGGGCGAGGCCCTTGACGCACTCGTTGGCCACGTAGTCAAAGTGGGGCGTGGAGCCTCGAATCACGGCGCCGAGGGCGATGATGGCGTCGTAGCGCTTGGCGCTCTGCGCCACCTTGTCGGCGATCATGGGCAGCTCGTAGGCGCCGGGGGTCTTGTAGATGTCCACGGCCGCGAGGTCGCCCCCGTGGCGCTTGATGGCGTCGAGGGCGCCCGCCTCGAGCTGCTCGACGATGAAGCTGTTGAAGCGCGAGGCGATGATGGCGAGGCGCATGCCCTGCGCGCTCATGTGCCCCTCGATCAGCGTGGGGGCGGCGGGGTGGCTGTGGTGGGACATGGTGGGGCTCCTAGCGGTGTGAGGGGGGAGGGGCTCAGGCGTCACGGGGGCGCGGGGGGATCAGCACCTGGTCCACCACCGTGAGGCCGTAGCCCTCAAGGCCGCGGATGCGCGACGCTTGGCTAGAGATGACCTTGAGCTGGCGCACGCCCTGGTCGATCAGGAGCTGCGCCCCGATGCCGAACTCGCGCAGGTCGGCGGGCAGCCCGATGGCGCCGCGGTCCACGGCGGGGGCGGGCGCCGCCTTGCCGCTCAGGCGGTCGAGCTCGGCGCTCACGCGCGGCGCGCTCTTCTGCAGATACACGAGCACGCCGCAGCCCTCGCGCTCCATTTCGCGCAGCGCGAACTCGAGCTTCCAGCGGCTCTCGCTCTCGTCGGTGCGGAAGATGTCGCCCATGACGCTCTCCTGGTGGACGCGCCCGAGCACCACGTCCTCCGGGCGCGGCGAGCCCTTCACCAGCACCAGGTGCTCTAGGTCGTCCACGGAGGTGGTGTAGCTGTAGGCCTTGAAGGTGCCGATGTCCGACACGCGCACCTCCGCCTCGCTGCGGCGCTGCACGAGCGCCTCGCGGCGGAGGCGGTACTCGATGATGTCGGCCACCGACAGGATCATCAGCCCATGCTCCGCGGCGAAGACCTCGAGCTCAGGGCGGCGCGCCATGGTGCCGTCGTCGTTCATGATCTCGCAGATCACGCCCGCCGGCTCGAGGCCCGCGAGGCGCGCGAGGTCCACCGAGCCCTCCGTCTGCCCCGTGCGCACGAGCACGCCCCCGGGCATGGCGCGCAGCGGGAAGATGTGCCCGGGGCGCACGAGGTCGGCGGCGCGGGCGCTGGGGGCCACCGCGGTGCGAATCGTGTGGGCGCGGTCGGCGGCGCTGATGCCGGTGGTGACGCCGGTGGCGGCCTCCACGCTCACGGTGAAGGCGGTGCCGAAGCCGCTCTTGTTCTCGCGCACCATCAGGTCGAGCTCGAGCTGGCGGCACCGCTCCGAGGTGAGGGAGAGGCAGATGAGCCCGCGCCCGAACTTGGCCATAAAGTTGATCGCGGCGGGGGTCACCTCGCTGGCCGCCATCACGAGGTCGCCCTCGTTCTCGCGGTCCTCGTCGTCCACCAAGATCACCATGCGCCCCGCGCGCAGCTCGCTGAGCGCGTGCTCGACGCGCGCGATGGGCTCTCGGTCGCTCGTGGGCTTGTCGCTCGCCGTGTTGTTGTGTATGCCGTTCATGCCGTTCGTGCCGTTCATGCCGTTCATGCCGTCTGTGCGATAGGTGAGTGGAATAGAGGGCGGGGGCGCGTCAGCGCGTCAGCGCACAAAGCCCGCGCGCGCTAAGTACGCCAGGTCGACGCCGCCGCGCGGCTCGCCGGGGGGCGCCGCCGGGGCGGGGAGGCCGAGCGACAAGAGGCGCTCCACGTACTTGCCGAGGATGTCGGCCTCGAGGTTGACGGCGGCGCCGGCGGGGCGGGTCGCGAGGTGCAGGGCGCCCTGCGTGTGCGGAATCAAGACCACCGAGAAGCCCGCGGCGTCCACCTCGTTGACGGTGAGGCTGGCGCCGTCGATGGCGATGGAGCCCTTGGGGACCACGTAGCGCAAGACCGACGGCGGCGCGTTGAACCACAGCCGGCGGGAGGCGCCGAGGGGCTCCACGGCGCGGAGGGCGCCCACGGCGTCGATGTGCCCCGACACCCAGTGCCCCCCGAGGCGGTCCCCGAGGCGCAGGGCGCGCTCGAGGTGCACCGAGTCGCCCTCGCGGCGGTCGCCGAGGGTGGTGCGGCTCAGCGTCTCGGCGGAGGCGTCCACGGAGAAGTGCTCGCCGCCGAAACGGGTGACGGTGAGGCAGGCGCCGTCCACCGCCACGCTCTCGCCGAGGGTCAGCTCCGCCACGAGCGCGGGGGGCGCGCGCAGCGTGAGCGTCACGTCGATGCCCCTGCGCTCGCGCCGCGCGAGCTGCCCGCTGGCCTCCACGAGCCCTGTGAACATGGCTGGCCCTCGTCGGGGGGGTGCGCGCCCGGCGAGGGCGCAGAGGGGGAGGATGCGCGGCGGCGTGCGCGGCGCGTGGGCGCGTCTTCTTGTGTATTTCACCACGAAATGCAAGTGATTTCGTCGGGCGCGGCTCTAGACTCCGGCGCGCCGCGCCGCGCTGCGCCGCTCTCCCCTCCCCCCTGCCCCCTCGCGAGGTCCCCCCTATGGACATCTCCCCCCTACACCCCAAGCTCGTGCACCTGCCGCTCGCCCTCTCCCTCATCACCCCCCTCGTGAGCGGCGCGCTGGCCCTCGCGTGGTGGCGCGGCTGGCTGCCGCGCCGCGCGTGGCTGCTCGCCGCCGCCCTGCAGGCGCTGCTCACCCTCAGCTCCTTCGCCGCCATGCAGAGCGGCGAGACGGACGAGCGCGAGGCCAAGAAGGTGGTCAGCAAGCACGAGATCCACGAGCACGAGGAGGCCGCCGAGCGCTTTTTGTGGGTGACGGTGGTCGCCCTCGCCCTCTCCCTCGGCGCGGCGGTGAATCAGCGCGAGCGCCTCGCCCTCGCCCTCGCCGCCGCCACCGCCGCCGCCGCCGCCGCGTCCGGGGCGCTCGCCTTTGAGGTGGGCTCGCGCGGCGGCGACCTGGTGTATCAGCACGGCGCGGCGCGCGCCTTTATGGGCGCGGGGGCGCAGGGGGCGCAGGGCTCCGACGCGCCCGCGGATCAAGACGGCGACCATGATGAGTCGCATGAGGAGCGTTAGCACGCGGCTCACCCTCGCGCTCACCCTCGCGCTCACCCTCGCGCTCACCCTCGCGCTCACCCTCGCGATCCCCCTCGCCGCTGCCCCGCGCAGCCCAGCGGCGGCGGAGGAGGGGCGCGGCTGGGGGGGGGGCGCGCGGCAGCGGGTGGCGGTGGTGGAGCTCAAGAACCTCAGCCACTTCTCCGCCCCCGAGCTGATGTACCTGAGCGACGTGCTGCGGCGCGAGGTGCTGCGCGCGCTCGGCGCGGGCTTTGAGGTGCTCACGCGCGAGCAGGTGGAGGTGTTCCTTGACGCCCCCGGGGTGCTCGAGGCGTGCGCGGAGGGCTGCGAGCTCAAGTTCGCGCAGGCGGTCCAGGCGCGCTGGGTGATCAGCGGCGCGCTCCTGCCCGCGGAGCGCGGGGTGGTGCGCGGCATGCTCAAGCTCCACAACGCGCTCAGCGGCGCCCTCGCGGGGAGCGAGGAGGTGAGCGGCGACACGCGCGACGCCCTCTCGCGCTCCTTTAAGGCGGTGACGCCCTCGCTCCTCGGGCAGCTCACGGGCGACGGCGAAGTGGACGAGCGCGCCGCGCGCGCCGTCCGCCTGAGCGCGGCGGCGGCGCCCCCGCTCGAGGACCTCAAGCCCCTCGACCGCTTCGGCATGCCCGCCGGCGTGCTCGTGGACTACGACGCGGCGGTGGGCGCCGACAGGGACCCCGACCAGAGTCCTGAGCGCAAGATCGAGGCGTGGTCCAAGCTCACCGCCCTCGGCGCCTACCCCACGCTGCGCGAGCAGGCGCGGGGGCGCGTGGCGTACTGGGGCGCGCGCCTGCAGCACCGCGCGCGCTGCGAGGCGCTCTGGCTCGACCTCAGCCGCCTCGCGCCGCTGCGTCACGTGATCTCTGAGGAGGAGCGGCGTGAGGCGTTCGTGGAGTTCCTCGACCGCTGCGGGCGCGACCCGCGCGAGAACCCGAGCGCGCGCCACCCCGCCCTCCAGGCGCTCCTCAGCGCGGAGCGGGCGGCGGCGGCGGCGCGGGAGGCGGCGCGGCGGGCGGAGGAGGCGCGGCGTCAGGCGGCGCGCGAGGAGCAGGTGGCGGCGCTCTCGCCCCTCGATGTGCTGGTGGGGGTGAGTCACGGCGTGCGCGCGGAGGGCCTCTCGTATCACGCGCGGGCCCGCCTGCAGCTCGAGGCGCTCCTGCGCCGCGCGCTGTTCGTGGACGCCTACGCGGCGGTGGTGAGCACCCCCACCGACGCGCAGGACCTGTGGGGGGGCGAGCTGGGGGCGCTGGCGGGGCTGCAGTGGGTCAACCACACCCGCTGGGCGCCCTCGCTCGCGCTCGGCTACGCCCGCTCCCGCGGCGCGGGGTTTGGGCTCGCGGAGGTGGGGGTGCGCTACCTCTACGCGCCCGACTGGCTCAAGTTTGGCTTCAGCCTCCAGTACCTCAAGGGCTTCAGCCTCCAGCAGACTCAAGCGGAGCTCGAGCGCAACGCCCAGCCCACCGGCCCGCTCGACCCCGCCCGCTCCATCCTCCCGCGCCTCGATCGCCTGAGCGGGGAGGTGCGCCTCACGCTGTGGGTGGACACGGGCCTCAAGGGGCTCGTGGTGGGGGGGCTCCTGCTGTACATCCTGGCCAACATGGAGCGCTTGGGGCCCTGATGGGGGGCAGGCGGGGGCAGGCGGGGGCAGGCGGGGGCGGGCGGGGGGCGGGCGGGGAGAGCGCGCAGGCGCGAGCGCGAGCGCCTGCGCTGGCGTCGGCGTTGGCGTCGGCGTTGGCGTCGGCGTTGACATCCCCGCGCCCTCCGCCGCAGACTGAGCGCCGCCGCCCTGACGCGGCGCGGCGCCTCGCGGTGGGGCGCGCGCGGCGTCGGCGCCCTCAGGAGCCTCCGTGACCCCCCACCCAGCCCGCCCCCCCCGCGCCCTCCGCGCGCTCCTCGCGCTCTCCCTCTGCGCGCCCCTGAGCGCCATCACCCACGCCTGTGAGAGCGACAGCGACGAGCCCACGCCCGCTGGCGGCGCCACGCCCACTGGCGGCGCCACGCCCACTGGCGGCGCCACGCCTGCCGCCGGCGCCACGCCCGCTGGCGGCGCCACGCCCGCCGGCGGCGCCACGCCCGCTGGCGGCGCCACGCCCGCCGGCGGCGCCACGCCCGCTGGCGGCGCCACGCCCGCTGGCGGCGCCACGCCCGCTGGCGGCGCCACGCCCGCTGGCGGCGCCACGCCCGCCGGCGCGCCCCCCACCGAGGAGGAGGTGCAGGCGACCCTGCGCGCCATCGAGATGACCAACGCCGGCGTCGCCGCCAGCCTCGCCGCCCTCTGCGGGCGCTGCGCGGCGCTGGCGGAGCTGTGCGAGGAGGAGCTGTTCCCCAACCCCTCCGCCGAGGAGGTCGCCTGCATGCTCACCGCCACCCCCGAGGAGCGCGCCGCCCTCGAGGCCTTCCTCACCTGCGAGGCGGCCGCCTACGCCGAGTTCAGCGCCTGCGCGGACGCCGTCATGGACTGCTCGCCCGACGCGGTGGAGGCGTGCTTTGACATCGTGGTGTCCCTGGAGGGCTGCGGGCAGCTCGACACCGACTATGGGGTGCGCATCGAGGTGATGTGCTTTGGCGGCGAGCCGCCCTTCACGTGCGCCGACGGCGCGACGGTGGAGGCGTCGTGGGTGTGTGACGGGGAGGCGGACTGCGCCGACTCCTCCGATGAGCCGAGCACCTGCCCGCCGCCCTTTATGTGCGCGGATGGCGGGGGGGAGGTGCCCTCGTCTTGGGTGTGTGATGGGGGGGAGGACTGCACGGACGGCTCGGACG
>VGTA01000081.1 GCA_016874875.1 Deltaproteobacteria bacterium
GTACGCCCCCCCCTCCCCCGCTCGGTCACGACTGAACGAGGAGCCCAGCGCTGAGCCCCTAGCCGAGGAGCTCGCTGAGCCCCTAGCCGAGGAGCTCGCTGAGCCCCTAGCCGAGGAGCTCGCTGAGCCCCTAGCCGAGGAGCTCGCGCAGGAGCTCATCGAGGAGCGCGACGCGGCGGAGCTCGCGGGGGAGCCTGCGGGGGAGCTCACAGAGGAGCTCACAGAGGAGCGCGGCGCGGATGATTCCGCGGAGGAGCCCGCTCGCGACCGCACGGAGGAGCGCGGCGAGGAGGGGCGCCCTTGGGAGGAGGGGCGCCCTCAGGAGCGCCCTGATGAGCGCGACGCGCGCGTCTTTGACCAGACTCCTGAGATCACCCCTGAGGAATCCGCGCCGCGGGTCTACGCCCTCGAGGTGCCGGCGTTCAAGTACGCGCCCCTCGACCTGCCCACCCCGTGCGTGTCCGCTCAGTGGTTCGACGACCACCCCCTCCCCGCCCTCGGCGGGACCTCCGCCGACGAGGCGCTCCTCGCCGTGCTCGAGGGCCTCTACGGGGCGCTCAGGGCGTGCGCGGAGCCGGCGCGCTGCGTCACCTACCTCTGCGACCTCGCCGCCCTCGCCCATGAGCAGGCGGGGGCGCACGCGCTCGCCTTTGACTGCGCGCGCCTCGCCCTAGAGCTCGACCCGTACAGCTTCGCGGCCATCACCCGCGTCCTGCGCCTGCTCGACCTCGTGCCCGCTGACCTCGCCGAGGAGGCGCGCGCGGCCCTCGCGGAGCTCGACCCCGAGCTGCAGCACCACATGGCGCACCTCCTCTACGGCGAGGGGCGCAGCGACGAGGCGCTCGCCCTCTGGGCGGCCGCGCCGCGGCGCGGCGCCGCCCCCCTCTACCTGCCGCTGGCGAGCTTCCTGAGCGCCCTCGGGCAGGGGCGCCCCGATGACGCCCTCGCCGCCCTCGACCGCGCCCTCCTCGCCGTGGACGACGCCGACCTCAAGGCCCTCTTGATGGGGGAGCGCCTGCGCCTGATCGCCGGCAAGGGCGACCCCAACGCCACCCGCTCCGCCATCTACAGGGCGGTGGCGGAGAGCGGGGAGCACGCCGCGCCCTCACTCCTCGCGCGCGTGGAGCGCGAGGCGCTCGCCTCGCAGGACCTCCCCCTCCTCATCGAGACCCTCCGCATCCGCCTGCGCCTGCGCGACGTCACCGCCGAGGCGCTCGCCGCGCACGCGCTGGCGTCCCGCTCGCGCGACGAGGGCTACCTCTTCTATAAGCTCGGCTGGCTCCTCGAGCGCGACGCGCGCCCCGACGCCGCCTTCCACGCCTACGCCCTCGCCAGCGGTTGCCTCACCACCGAGCCGTTCGTGCTCGTGCGCCTCGTGGGCCTCGCCCGCGAGCTCCGCGCCTTCGACCGCCTCCGCGACGCCCTCAGCGCCCTCGCCAGCCAGGCGGCGGACCCGCAGGAGGCGGCGAATCTGTGGTACCAGCGCGGCCTCGTGGCGCTTCACGACCTCAACGACGCCGAGGAGGCGAAGCGCGACTTCCACCGCGCCCTGCAGCACTTCCCCACCTTCTCGTCCGCCCTCGCCTCCCTCGGGCAGATGGCGCTCCGCACCGGGGACGCGGCGGGCCTGCACCGGTCGTTCTCCGATGAGATCGAGGCCCTCGAGCGCCAGCTCGCCGCCGCGCCGCGCCTGCTCGGCGATGAGGAGCGCGTGTATGTGGCGTACCTCACCCACACGCTGATTCGCCGCTGCTATCAGTTCGGGCGCCTCCTGCAGGACGTGGCGGGGGAGAGCGAGGTGGCGCTCACCTACCACCTCAAGGCCCTCGCCGTGGACCCCGAGTTCACGCCCTCGCTCATCGCCATCGAGGAGATCTATGAGCGCCAGGGGCGCTGGTCGCGCCTGGTGACGCTCTACCAGCGCCGCCTCGACGCCGTGGAGGACGACCCGGCGCGCGCGCTGCCCATGCGCCTGGCCATCGCGGACGTGTCGAGCGCTTACCTCGGCGACGACCGCGCCGCCAACCGCCACTACGCGCAGGTGGCCACCTTTGAGGCCTCCGAGAATCTCTACGCCCTGCGCCGCGCCAGCGAGACCTTTGAGCGCCTCGGCGAGCACGGCAGCTCCATCCTAATCGAGAAGCGCCGCGCCAAGCTCTATCGGGTGGCGCACGGCCAAGACGAGCACTGCCTCGTGCGCGCCGCCGCCCTGCAGGAGCTCGCCAGCGGCGCCGCGGTGGGCGGGGCGGGGCAGGCGCTGCCCATCTACCAGCAGGCGTGGCAGAGCGCCCCCTCCCCCGCCGCGTTTGACGGGCTCTGGCGCTGCGCGCTCAAGGCGGGCCTCCACGAGAGCCTCAACTACTACCTCACCCCTCGCACGCTGAGCAACCTCGGCGCCCCCTCGCTCGTCTACCAGGCGGCGGAGGCGCTCTTGGCCACGGGGCAGCTCCCGCGCGCCCTCGAGCTCCTCGAAATCTGGCGCGAGCGCAGCGAGGAGGGGGAGGGCGCCTTGGCGCGCCGCGTGATCGCGTGGGCGAGCCGCCTCTCGGCGACCCGCGCGGATGAGCGCGCAGAGGTGCTCGCTGGGGAGCGCGCTAGGGAGCGCGCCGGGGAGCGCGCCGGGGACCTCGGCTGGCGCGCCTACCACAGCCACGAGCGCGCCGAGCAGCAGATCGAGGAGATGGCGCACGAGGGCGACTGGCGCGGCGTCAACCAGGCCCTCGTGCGCCTCGCGCAGCTCGCCTCCACCCGCGAAGAGCAGTCGATGCTCTGGTACCGCGTGGGCTTCCACACCGAGGTGGGCCTCTCGGACGCCGAGCAGGCGCTCAGCCGCTACCGCCAGGCGCTCCGCCTCGACGCGCGCAACGCCCTCGCCCTCGCCGCCCTCCGCCGCCTCTCGTGGGCGCGCGGGGACCTCGCCGCCTACCGCGAGGCGCTGCTGGCCACCATCGCCGCCGAGTCGAGCCCGGCGGCGCGCGAGGCGCTCTGGACGCACGCGGCGGACGTGGCGCTCTACCTCGAGGGCGAGGAGGCGCGCGCTCTCAACGCCTACGGGGAGGCGCTCCGCGCCGCCCCCGAGCACGGCGACCGCCGCCCCATGCCCCTCGCCCTCCGCCAGCGCTTTATGATTCTCACCCGCCAGGGCGCTCACGCGCGCGCCACGGCGGAGGTGCGCGCCGCCCTGTCCCGCCTCACAGCGGCGAGCGAGGCGGTGGCGCTCGACTGGCTGGCGCTCGCGGCGGAGGTCCACGAGCGGGACGACGCCGCCGCGCTCTCCTACAACCTCGCGCTCGTGGAGGCCGACCCCGAGAATAGCCGCGCCCGCCGCGCCGCGCGACGCCTCCTCGCCCTCAGCGGCGACCGCGAGGCCTACCTCAAGCTCCTCAAGCGTGAGGCGGAGGTCCCCCTCTCCGACCTCGACGCGCTGTCGATCTTCGCGCGCTGCGCTCAGCTCTATGAGCTCCTCGGGGAGCCCAAGAAGGCGGAGCGCTACTGGCGCAAGGCGTTCCGGGTGGACCCGGAGTTCCTGCCCGCCTCGCAGGGCATCGGGCGCGTCATCCACGCCCGCGAGGGGTGGACGGAGCTCGTAGCGCTCTACCGCAAGGAGCTGAGCGCCTTCCCGGAGCGCTCACCCGGGCGCGTGGAGGTGCTCCGCCGCCTCGCCGACCTCTACGAGCGCCGCCTCGACCGCAAGCGGGTGGCCGCCACCTGCTACGAGGACATCCTCGAGATTCTCCCCCACGACCCCGTGGCGCTCTCGGGCCTCGACCGCATCTACGCGGAGCTCAAGGACTGGCGCGCCCTCGCGCAGGTGTGGAGTCGGCACGCCGCGCACCTCGAGGGCGACGCGCCGCGCGCGGCGGCGCTCTTGCGCGTGGGGGAGCTCTACTTGGCCGCCGGCGCCGAGGAGGAGGCGCTCAACGCCTACGAGCACGCCCACGCCGTCTCGCCGCGCCTGCGCCCGGCCGCGTGGGCCATCGAGCTGCTCATGTACCCGCGCCACGGCTCGGGGCGCCTCATCGAGCTCTACCGCGAGGCGCGCCAACACGTGGCGCTCCCGCTTGAGCGCCAGCTGCTCACGCACAAGATGGTCCTCGAGCTCTCCCCCAACCAGATTCAGCGCGCCCTCAAGGACGACCTGCAGGACGAGCAAGAGACGCTCGACATCCTCTGGTGGCGCGTGTACACCGCCACGGAGCGCGGGGACGCGCGCGCGCAGGCGAGCGCCCTGCTCGACCTCGCGCAGCGCGTGGAGCACGCCGAGGACGCCTACGCCGTGGCGCTGGAGGCGGCGCAGCGCGTGTGTCGCGGCGAGGTGCTCAACGAGCGCTACCGCGCCTACTGGGAGCGGGTGCTCACCGTCCGCCCCCGCGCCCGCGCGGCGTGGTGGGCGCTGATGGAGCGCGCGCACCGCCGCGCCCTCAAGGCGCGCCAGTGGGGCGAGTACCGCTCGCTCCTCGCCCGCCTCGCGTGGGTGAGCGACGAGCCGCGCACGCAGGCGCAGGCGCTGTGGACGCAGGGCGCCCTCGAGCTCCGCGGGGGGGCGGAGGGGCAGCAGGGGAGCGGCCGCCTGAGCGCCGAGCTGCTGCAGGAGGCCCGCGCCGCCTGCGCTGAGACGCTCGCCCCCGACCTGATCGCCCTGCACGTGCCGCAGGTGAAGAGCCGCAGCGTGCAGATCGAGCACTGGCGCGCCCTCGTGGAGCGCCTCCCGCTCGGCGCGGCGCGCGGCGCCGCCTTGGTGGCGCTCGCGGAGCTCGAGGCCTATGACGCGCCCGACCTCGCCCTCAGGGCGGCGCTCGAGGCCGCCAAGCACCACCGCCCCGACGCCCTCGACCTCGCCGCGCGCCTCTACGAGGCCGCCCGGGACGCGAGATAGAAGGCGGCGAGGCAGCAGAGCGCGCCGAGCAACCCGCCGCCCACGCCCACCAGCGCTAGCGCGCGCCGATGCCCCCGGCGCAGCGCCGCGCGCTCGAGGGCGAGCGCCCCCTCGCGCAGCCCCTGCCGCTCGATCTTGAGCAGCGACAAGAGCAGCGACTCGTAGAGGTCGGCGCGGTCATCGGCGCTCAGGCGCTCAGAGGCGCGCACGCGCGCGGCGAGGGTGGCCACGCGCGCGAGGGCGGCGTTGAGCAGCTCCTGCTCCGCCGCGCGCCGGTCGCTCGCCGCGCCGCCGCGCCCCGCCCCGCCCTGGGCGGCGGGCGCGCCAGAGGCGGCGCCTGCGGGGTCGGGGGCGGCGGGCGCGCCAGAGGCGCCGAGGGCGCCTGCGGGGCCGGGGGCGGCGGGGGCGCGCGGGCCCGGCGAGGGGGGCGGGGGGGGGGCGGGGCGCCCGCGGTAGGCGGCGGGGAGGTCCGCCTCTACCCTTGGGAAGAGCGCGAGGGAGGCGCGCAGGAAGCCGCAGTGGGTGCAGCGCAGCTCGGGGAAGACGTCGAGTTGCCCGCACACGGCGCAGCGCTGCTGCCCGGCGCCCATCAGCGCACCTCGAGGGTGTAGAGGCGGCCGAGGGCGGGCAGCCCCACCCACAGCCGCGTGCGCCCGTCGGGGTCGGGGCGGCCGGCGGCGGCGAGGGTGGGCACCTCGTCGCCGTCGAGGGCGAGACTCGCCGCGAGCTCGAGGCGGTCGTTGAGCAGGTAGATGCGCCCGCGCGCCCCCACGGCGAGCAGGTCGCGCCCGCCGGCGCGCAGCGGCAGCAGACTCCCCCCAAACTCGTCGGGGCGCGCCGCGCCGCCCAGACTCTCGCCGTCGGGGGTGAGCACAAAGAGGCGCCCGCGCTCCTCCCCCTCGGGCGACAGGGCGCGCGGGGCGCTAAAGACCAGCGCCGCCCCCCCCCCGCCCTCCCCCGCGCCGCCGAGCGGCGCCACCGCCAGGGCGTCGCCGAGGGTGCCAAAGGTCTGCTCGGGGGCGGAGAAGCGCCTGAGCCCCCGCCCCGTGGCGCTGCTCAGCACCCACACCTGGCGCTCCTCGCCGCCCTCGCCGCCCGCGCCGCCCGCGCCGCCTGCCCGCTGCGCCCACGCGGTGGTCATGATGTCCTCCACGCCGTCGCCGTCCACGTCGGGGACGCCCACGAGGCGCTCCCCGAGGCGCTGCCCCGCCTGCCCCGCGTACGAGAAGGCGAGCTGCGGGGTGAGGTCCTGCGCGAAGGTGAACCCGAGCACGCGCCCGGCGCCCGGGGCGCTGCCGTCGGGGGGCTCCCAGGACGGCTCGCTCGTGAGCAGCGCCACCTCCCCCGTGGGCGCGCGCCCCACGCCGAGGGCGCGCCCGAAGCCCGCGCGCCCCGACGGGTCCTCCGCGCGCACCCGCGACACCAGCTCGCCCCCCACGCTCAGCACAAAGAGCCCCGCGGCGCTCTCGTCGTCGCCGAGGGGCATCGACGCCACCAGCTCCACCGCGCCGTCGCCGTTGAGGTCCACCGCGGCGAGCTGCGCGCCAAAGGCGTTGGGGCGACTCTGCGCCCACCGCTGCTCCGAGCTCTGCGACCGCAGCAGGAACACCGCCCCCGCCTGCGCCCCCTCGCCGTTGAGCGCCGCCGGGGCGGGGGCGCTGCTCACGAGCACCTCCTCAAACCCGTCGCCGTCGAGGTCGGGGACGGCGGCGAGGGCGCGCCCAAAGCCCACGTCGCCCTTAAAGTAGCCGGGCAGCGCCACCGCGCAGGGGGCGTCGAGGCCCTCATCCACCTGCCCGTCGAGGTCCTGGTCCTCGCCGTCGCAGCGCTCGAGGGGCGCGCAGGCGGCGGGATTCGCCTGGCAGGCCTCGTAGGCGGGGTTGGGGACGGCGCAGGCCCAGGACGCCAGCGCGAGGGGGAGGAGGAGCGGGGGGCGGCGCATGGTGCTCAAGGGACCTCGGCGGAGAGCGAGAAGGAGGGCGGGAGCCAGCTCGGGGCGAGCAGGCGGACGAGGAGGGCCTTTTGCGCGTGGAGCCTGTTCTCCGCCTCGTCCCACACGCGGCTCTGAGGCCCGTCGATGACCGCGGCGCTCACCTCCTCGCCGCGGTGCGCGGGGAGGCAGTGGAGGAAGACGGCGTGGGGGGCGGCGAGCGCCATGAGCGCCTCGTCCACCTCATAGCCCACGAACGCCGCCGCGCGGGCGCGCGCCTCCTCCTCCTGCCCCATGCTCGCCCACACGTCCGTGGTCACCACGTCGGCGCCGCGCGCCGCCTCCGCGGGGTGGCGGGTGAGCGCGAGGCGGGCCCCCCGCGCCGCCGCGTGCGCCACGATGTCGGCGCGCGCCTCATAGCCCTCCGGCGAGGCGAGGCGCAGGGCGAACCCGAGCTGGGCGGCGGCCTCGATCCAGGAGTGCGCCATGTTGTTGCCGTCCCCGATCCACGCCACCGTGACCTCGCGCCACGGGCGCGCGCGCCCCGCCCCGAGCGCCTCGCGGCAGGTCTGCAGGTCGGCGAGCAGCTGACAGGGGTGGTAGCGGTCGGTGAGGGCGTTGATCACGGGCACCGTGGCGGCGGCGGCCCAGCGCTCCACCTCCTCGTGCCCAAAGGTGCGCACCATCACCCCGTCCACGTAGCGGCTCATCACCCGCGCGCTGTCCTCGATGGGCTCCCCGCGCCCCACCTGCGACCCCTGCGCCGGCAACATCAGCGCGTGCCCGCCGAGCTGGAACATGCCCACCTCAAAGCTCACGCGGGTGCGCGTGGACGCCTTGAGGAACACCATCGCGAGCGTCTTGCCCTCCAGCGGGCGGTAGGCGAGGGGCGCCGCCTTGAGCGCGTCGGCGAGGTCGAGGAGCGCGGTGATCGCCTCGGCGCTCCAGTCGCGCAGGGTGAGGAGGTGGCGGGGGTGCTCTGGGAAGCGGGCGGCTGCGGTCATGGGCTCGGCTCTGCGGGGTGAGGAGGGGTCAGCCTCTGTTGATAACACACCCGCGCCCCCGCGTCACCCCTCGGCCCCCGCCGCCCCCTCGGCCCGAGCGGCTAGTACACCACCGCGAGGTCGAGGGCGCCCAGCGTGACCCACCGCAGCCCCTCATCGCCCACCAGCCCCAGGCCCTCCGCGCGCAGATTCACGAACGCGTACTTAAAGCGGAGCAGCTCCACGCCGAGCCCGCCGCCAAACACAAAGTTGTGCCCCGCGTCGCTGGCGTAGCCGAGCTTAAAGCCCACGTGCGGGTTGAGGAAGGAGCGCTCGCCGTCCCCAAAGAACTCCGAGTAGCTCGAGCTCGCGAGGGTGAGGAAGGTGCGCTTAGACTGCGGGAGTTGGTCAAAATCCACGTGGAAGCGCGCGGGGGCGTTGGGGTTAAAGAGGCTCACGCCCCAGCCCACCTCCGGCGCCCCGGGCCCCGTGAGCGCCGCGGTGGGGCGGCCCGCGATATAGAACTTGGCCTCCGGCGCGCGCGGGAGGCGGCGCGCGCGCTCCGAGAGGCCCACGTGGAGGGTGGCGAGCCCCACGCGGCCGCGCAGCAGCTCGCGCGCCCGCTCGATTTGATCGATCTGCTCGCGCAGGCGCTGCATCTCGCCCTCCACGCGCAGCACCTCATCCACCTTGAGGGCGTCCTTGTCGATAAAGACCTTGAGGCGCGCGAGGGTGGTCTGCGCGTTCTTGAGCGTCACCTCCTGCGCGAGCAGCTGCCGGCTCACCTCCTCACGCGAGACCAGCTCGTGCTCCACGTCGCCGCGGGCGCGGAGCCACGCCAGGAGCTCAGGGAGCGCCTCGGGGCGCACGCGGAGGGTGAGCGAGGCGCTCCCGTACGCCCCGCTCCCCTTGACCTCCTGCTTGGTCACCTCGCCGCGCCCCTTGATGTGCTCGTTGAGCGCCACCAGCGTGGGCGTGAGCTCCCCCACGCTGATCTGCATGCGCCCCTCGATCACCCACGCCTCCCCCTGCTGCGACACATCCGCGCCCCCCCCCCGAGCGCCCCTCACCTGCTCCGCCTCCACGGGCTCACCCGCGTACGGGTCGGCGTGGCTGTGGGAGGAGCCGCAGGCGGCGAGGAGGAGGGCGCAGAGGGGCAGGCGCAGGCGCAGGGGCAGGCGCAGGTGCAGGCGCAGGGGCAGAGGGGCGGCGGCGAGGCGCATCGGGGAGTCCTTGGCGGGCGGGGGCGAGGGTGCGTAGGCACAGCGCTGGGGGCTCCGCGCCCCCCCCGCCGCGCCCCACGAGACTCCTGAGAGGGTAGAGCCCTCGCCCGCCGCGCGCAACCCCGCGCGCCGCCTAGCGCCCCCCGCGCCCCGCTCAGCGCCCCGCCAGCGCCGAGAGCCACGCGGTGAGGCGGGCGCGCCCGGCGGCGTTGAGGTGCACGTAGTCGTAGAGCTCCTCGTCGGGGGCGAGGGCGGCGGCGTCGAGCAGGGCGCCGGCGCCGAGGGCGCGCTCCACCGCGTCGCTGAGGAGC
>VGTA01000082.1 GCA_016874875.1 Deltaproteobacteria bacterium
ATCGCCCTTGGGGCCGGCGGGGCCCTGCTCGCCTGTGTCACCCTTAGGACCGACGGGACCGACATAACCCGTATCGCCAGTATCGCCCTTGGGGCCGGCGGGGCCCTGCTCGCCTGTGTCACCCTTAGGACCGACGGGACCCACAGCGCCCGCGGCGCCGGTGTCGCCCTTGGGGCCGGCGGGGCCCTGCGCGCCGGCGGGGCCGGCGGGGCCCTGCGCGCCGGCGGGGCCGGCGGGGCCCTGCGCGCCGGCGGGGCCGGCGGGGCTCTGCGTGCAGGCGGGGCCTGCAGGGCCCTGCGCGCCGGCGGGGCCGACGGGACCCATGGGCCCCTGCGCACCCACATCGCCAGTGTCGCCCTTGGGGCCAGCGGGGCCCTGCGCACCGGCGGGGCCGGCGGGGCCCTGCGTGCAGGCGGGACCGGCGGGGCCCTGCGCGCCGGCGGGGCCGGCGGGGCCCTGCGCGCCGGCGGGGCCCTGCGCGCCGGCGGGGCCGGCGGGGCCCTGCGCGCCGGGGGCGCCGCGCAGGTCATCGCCATAGCGGCTGTAGATGTCATCGCTGAGGGCGCCGCGGAACTCATCGTCGTTGGACAGCTGCTCGCTCACGAGCGCGGGGTCAGGGGACTCACCAGGTGCGCCGGGGGCGCCGGGGGCGCCCTGGGGGCCGCGCAGGGCGTCACCGTGGCGGGTGACGACCTCGTCGGCGACGTCGTCGATGAAGTCATCGTCGGCGACCATGTGCTGGGTGACGCGCGTGATCAGGAGCTGCAGCTGCACCTCGGTCTGGGCGATGGGCTCGCCCACCCACTCGCCCCGCTCGTTGATTACGGTGCGCGAGCCGATGCTCACGGTCGCGGGGTGGATGTGCTCGCTGGTCACGTCCGTGGCGTGCTCCGAGCGCTCCGAGTGACTCGACCAGCGGGCGCGCAGCGTGCCGCCCACCCGCATCCGCGGGCCCAGCTCCTCGTCGTCATCCACCTGGAAGGTCAGGAACATCGACTCGAAGTGGGCACGGTCGCTCGGCAGGGGCTCCGTGAGCCCGAGGGAGGCGTAGAAGGACCCGTTCATCACCAGAACGTCCGGAATCACCTCCTCCCACACCAGATCGCCGTCCACCTCGGCGTTGTAGAGGCGGAACGTGAGCGTCTTGTAGCCGGTGACGGGGCCCTCGGCGAGGTCGGTGAGGTAGCCCTGGTAGGTGAGCGTGAGGGGGGCCTCGACGGGCGGCGCGCCCTCGGGTGTCTCCTCTTGCGCGCGGGCAGAGGGGGCGCTCAGCGCGAGCGCGCTAGCGACGGCGGCGGTGAGGAGGCGCTGCAGGGGCGTGGGGATGCTCGGTTTCATGGTGCTCTCTTGTGCGCTCTTGCTAGGCAAGGGGCCGGAGGGAGGGGGGGGGTTAGGGCGCGAGGCGCCCGGTGACGCTGTAGCGCCCGTTCCGCACGCGCGCAGCGCCCGCAGTGAGGGAGCCGGTGACGGTATAGCGGCTCGTCTTGAGCTTGCCGGCGGCCTGCGGCGTCGCGCCGCGCGCCTGGCGGTAGTTGGTGACCTCGGGCGCCGCGTCGCAGGCGTCGCCGGCGCCGTCGCCGTCGCCGTCCGCCTGCGTCGCGTTCTCGGCGTCCACGCAGTTGTCCTCTTCGTCGAGCACGCCGTCGCCGTCACGGTCCCCCGCGGCGAGGCAGGTCAGCCCGTCGGCGGCGGGGCGGCAGGCGCTCGCCTCGGCGTTGACGAAAAAGCGCGGCGTCACCCCCGAGTCCGTCTCCACGAGCAGCGCCGCGTCATAGGCGCGCACGACGCCCGCCGGGGGCGAGAACAGCAGACTCACGAAGCGCGCCCCCCCTAGCGCCAAGGTCGTCGCCGCCGCGGGGGGCGGGCAGTCGTCGGGGACCGCCTCGCGGCCCTCACACACCCGGAACGCGCCCGCGCCCCCCTCCACGCACTGCCCATCGGCGCCCACCAGGCACACGCGGCGCAGGGTGAGCGGGGCGCCGCCCACGTTGGCGAGCGACACGCGCATCGCCGCCCACTGCCCCCCGACGAGCTCGGGGAGGCGGACGTTGGCGGACGTGCGCGTGTACTGGTAGGGGGCGGGGGTGGCGGTGACCTGGAGCTCACTCGAGGGCGTCGTCACCTCCGGCGCGACCAGATCCGCGCATGCGGCGAGGGCGAGGGCCCCGAGGCTGAGCGCCGCGGTGGGGCGCACGGCGCGAGAAGTGAGACGGACCATGCGGCGCTCCTCGAATGAGACATTTCACTAGTTCTGTTGAATACAACGATCCTGTGATCTATATCTCATGCCACTTTTTTACAAGTGTGCAAAAAATACCGCGCGGGCGCGGCGCTCAGTGGTTCGCGTCGACGTCGAGGTCCACCTCTGGGGCGTGAGCGCGGAGCCAGCCCTCCACTTCCGCGCGATACGCCGCCAGGAGCCCCTCAGCGCGCGCCTCAAAGCGCAGCACCAACACAGGCTGCGTGTTGCTCGCGCGCAGCAGCCCCCACCCCTCCGGGAAGCGCACGCGGGCCCCGTCGATGGCCACCACGGGGTAGCGGGCGGCGAAGGACGAGGAGAAGCGCGCCACCACGGCGGCCTTGTGGGCGTCGGGGCAGGCGACGCGCAGCTCGGGGGTGGTGAAGGAGGGCGGCAGCGCGTCCACCCAGCCGCTGAGCGTGGCGGCGGCGGCGGGGGCGGCGGGGGCGCGGCTGAGGAGCTCTAGGAGGCGCGCGCCCACGTAGGCGGCGTCGTCGTAGCCAAAGAAGCGGTCGGCGAAGAAGATGTGCCCGCTCATCTCCCCGGCGAGGGGCGCGCCCGTCTCGCGCATGCGCGCCTTGATGAGCGAGTGCCCCACGCGCCACATCTCCGGCACCCCCCCCGCCGCCTCGATGGCGTCATAGAGCGACTGCGAGCACTTGACCTCCCCGATGATCCGGGCCCCGGGGCGGGCGGCGAGCACGTCCCGCGCAAAAAACACCATCAGCTGATCCCCCCACACCGCGCGCCCGCGCCCGTCCACCACCCCGAGCCGGTCGCCGTCGCCGTCAAACGCCAGCCCCAGGTCAGCCCCCTCGGCGAGGACGCGCGCCTTGAGGTCGGCGAGGTTGCGCTCCACGGTGGGGTCGGGGTGGTGGAACGGGAAATCCCCGTCCGGCTCACAGTAGAGCGGCACCACGTCCACCGGGAGGCGGGCGTAGAGGGCGAGGGCGGCGGGGCCGAGGGCGCCGCTGCCCGCGTCCACCACCACGCGCAGGCGGCGGGGCCCGAACGACAGCGTGGGCGCCACCTGCTCCACGTACGAGGGCGTGAGGTCGAGGCGCGCGTACGGGCCCGCCGCGGCGCCGCCCGCCCCCGACAGCCGCGCGGGACTCAGGGCGGCCACCTGGTCACGCAGCGCGCGCAGATCCGCGCCGTGGAGCGCCTCGGGCCCCACGCACACCTTAAAGCCGTTCCAGCGCGGCGGGTTGTGGCTCCCCGTCACCGCCACCGCCCCCGCCAGCCGCCCCCACGCGGCGCCGAGGGCGCGCGCGGGGGCGTGGAGGGCGTAGTAGACCAGGGGCGTGGGCGCGAGCCCGAGGTCGAGGGCGCCCACGCCGGCGGCGCGCAGGCCGCCCACGAGGGCGGCGGCGAGCGCGGGGCCGCTGTGGCGCGCGTCGCGCCCCACCGCCACCCAAGGCGGCGCCTCGCGCGGCGCGCCCGTCCGCGCCCACACGAGGTCGCCGAGGGCGACGCCAAGGGCGAACGCTAGCTCCTCCGTGAGCTCCTCCCCCGCCACGCCGCGCACGTCGTTCTCGCGGAACACGCGCGCCAGCAGCTCCGGGGCGGGCGCGGCGGGCGCGGCGGGCGCGGCGGGCGCGGCGGGCGCGGCGGGCGCGGCGCGGCGGGCGGCCACCAAGCGCACGTCTTGGCTGCGCGCCGCGTCCGACACCAGAAGCCCCCCCGGCCCGCGCGCCACCACCACCCCGCGGACCCCGAGGAGCGACACCGGCTCATCGCAGTAGACCACGCAGTCCTGCGCGTCCACGGCGATGTGCGCCGCCCCCACCAGCGCGTTCCCGGCCTCGTCGAGCGGATAGACCTCGCGGAGGGCCGCCCACTGCCCCACGTCGCTCCACCCCATCTCCACCGGCACCACCTCCACCCCCGCCGCGCCCTCCATCACCCCGTGGTCCACGCTCACGGCGGGCGCGGCGCAGAAGGACTCCTTGAGGGCGGCGGCGTAGCCCGGCAGCGGGCGCCCCCCCTCGCCGAGGAGGGCGCGCAGGGGGCTGAGCAGCGCCCACAGGTCGGGGAGCTGGCGCGCCACCTCCTCCAAGAAGCGCGCCGCCCCAAAGAAGAACACCCCGCCGTTCCACAAGAAGCGCCCGGACTCCACATACGCCCGGGCGGCCTCCGCCGGCGGCTTCTCCACAAAGCGGCGCGCCGGGAGGCGCGGCCCCACGCCCCCCTCGAGCGACACGGGCGCGTCGAGCTCGATGTAGCCGTAGCCCGTCTCGGCGCGCGTGGGGCGCAGCCCAAAGGTCACGAGCTGCCCCTCGCGCGCCCCCTCCACCGCGCGGCGCGCCGCCCGCGTAAAGGCGTCGAGGTCGGCGATGTGGTGGTCCGCCGGCCACACCGACATCACCCCCTCCGGGTCGCGCGCCGCCACGTGCAGCGCCGCGAGCGCGAGGCAGGGCGCCGTGTTGCGCGCGCAGGGCTCGATCAGGAGATTCTCCTCGGGCAGGCCCGGGCAGAGCGCGCGGATGGGCGCCGCGTGCGCCTCCCCCGCCACCACGAGCCGCCGCGACAGGTCGCCGGCGCCCAGGAGCGGGTCGAGGCGCGCGAGCGTCTCCACGATCAGCGGGCGCGGCGAGCCGATGGGCAGGAGCTGCTTGGGGCGCACGGGACTCGACGCGGGCCAGAAGCGGGTGCCGGCGCCGCCCGCCATCACCACCGCGTACAGCCCGCCGCGCAGGCGCTCCGCCCGGGGGTCACGATCATGCGAAGCGCTCATCACGCCCCCTCAGCCCTGCGGCCCGCGGCGCGCCGCCCACGCCTGCACGGCGGGGAGGTGCTCGGTGGTCCACTCGGCGCTCAGGCGCTCCTCCAAGAAGAGCTTGAAGAGGGCGCGGTAGAGGCGGTCGAGCGTCTCAAGGAGCAGCATGCGCTCATGGAACTGCGCCTTGGGGTCATCGGCGAGCACCTCGGGGAGGCGCACCGCCGACACCATCAGCGGCTCCGCCTTGAGCGTAAAGCGCCACTCCTGCTCCCCCTGCGTCAGCCGCAGCGACGCTGACTGCGCCTGCTTGCCGAGCGCGAGGGCGGCGCGCGCCTCTGGGCTCGCCGTGGGGCGCCCGCCCTTAAAGGAGTCCTGCTGCTCGTCGAGGGCGGTGGAGCCCATGGTCAGCTTGTCCTCAAAGCTCAGCTCCACCGCCCCGAGGTCCCCGCCGAGCTCAAAGGCGCCGGCCCCCATCTCCTCTTGATACCACAGCCAGGTGAGGAACTCCGCGCCTAGGAACTGCGTGCGCGTGACGCGCTCAACAAAATCCATGACCATCAGCCCTTCATGCTCTCGTAGAGCGTCTCTGAGTCAATAAACGGCGTGGGCTCCACGGCGTCGAGGGCGGCGAGCTGCTCGTCGCTGAGGCCGAGGGCGGGCTCCTGCGCGATGGTATAGGCGTAGTCCGGGATCAAGACCACCCCAAACGACTCCTCAAAGAGCTCCATGAGCTCCTCGTTGAGGCCCTTGTTGGTGCTCAAGAAGCGCACCACGCCCGACTCGGTGTTCCACACCACCTCAAAGGAGCGCAGGCTCGGCAGGAGGCGCTTGCGGAGGGCCGCCTCCACGCGCTCGCGGATCTCGGCGCGCTCGTAGCGACTCAGCGCCTCCTTCTTGAGCTCGCGCTTCACCTTGCGCTCCTCAGCCTCGCAGTGCATCTTGAGCAGCCCCGGGGGCACCGTGAGCGTCTCAAGCCGCATCGCCATCACCAGGTAGGGGTCATAGAGGCACGACTCGAGGGTGACGTGGGTGTCGAGGATGAACTGCGCGCTGCACCAGCCCACCGCGCGCTCCTCGTCGCCGTCGGGGTCGATGGGCTTGGCGGCGTGGGCGGCGAGGCCCTGCTGCACTCGCGCCTGCCAGTGCTGCGGGAGGCGCTCCTTGACTCTGTATTGACGATAGGTGAGACCACCCTGAAAAGCGCCCATCTCGTTGCTCCTTGCGCGAGGCCGCGCGCGTCATGCGCCGTGGAGCGCGCACTATATACAAGTCACGCCCCGCGGTCACGCGATTATTCAGCCCCACCGCCGCCTCCCGCGCCCCTCGCGCCGCCCGCGCCCCCGCGCCCCCGCGCCTTGACCCTGCATCGTTGAGCGTCTAAACATCATCTCTGCCGCGTCACCATCTCTGCCGCGTCGCCCCGCGCCCCCCGCCGCCACGCCCCTCTCTAGCCTCCCCCAAGAACGCGAGGGTTCTGAGCCTTGATCACACTCCAAGAGATCCTCCGCGAGCTCCTCCAGCACCACCCCGACGCCGACCAGGACCTCGTGCGGCGCGCCTACGTGTTCGCGGCGCGCAGCCACCGGGGGCAGACGCGCAAGAGCGGCGAGCCCTACATCATGCACCCCCTCGAGGTGGCGCTGCTCGTGGCGCAGCTCAACCTCGACGCCCCCTCCGTGTGCGCCGGGCTGCTGCATGACACCGTGGAGGACACCGAGGCCACCCTCGACGACGTGCGCTACCAGTTCGGCGACGAGGTGGCGGGGCTGGTGGAGAGTCTCACCAAGCTCAACAAGATCGACTTCCAGAACCAAGAGGAGGCGCAGGCGGCCAACTTCCGCAAGATGCTCATCGCCATGAGCCGCGACCTGCGCGTGATTCTGATCAAGCTCTCCGACCGCCTCCACAACATGCGCACCCTCGGCAACCTCTCCCTCGAGAAGCGCCAGCGCATCTCGCGCGAGACCATGGACATCTACGCCCCCCTCGCCAGCCGCCTCGGGCTCTACGGGCTCAAGGTGGAGATGGAGGACCTCTGCTTTAAGCACCTGCACCCCGATGAGTACACGGGCGTGGCGCAGATGATCCAGCAGACGCGCGCCGAGCGCCACGACTACGTGGAGCGCGTCACCGAGCAGCTCCACGAGCGCCTCCACGAGAGCGCGCCGAGCGCTGAGGTGAGCGGGCGCCCCAAGCACCTGTGGTCGATCTGGCAGAAGATCAAGCGCTCGGGGCAGTCCCTCGACGCCGGCTTCGACTCCCTCTACGACATCCTCGCCTTCCGCATCATCGTCGACCGCCCCTCCGCCTGCTATGAGGCGCTCGGGCTGATCCACAGCCTGTGGAAGCCGATTCCGGGGCGCTTTAAGGACTACATCGCGCTGCCCAAGCAGAACGGCTACCAGTCGCTCCACACCGCCGTCTTTGGGCCGGGGAGCGAGCGCATCGAGGTGCAGATCCGCACCCGCGAGATGCACCGCGCCGCGGAGCTGGGGGTGGCCGCCCACTGGATCTATAAGGAGCAGGGGCAGCAGAGCAAGCGCCGCAAGCAGCCCATGAGCCCCGACGAGACGTTCGTGTGGCTGCGCCAGCTCCTTGAGTGGCAGCGCGACCTCAAGGACCCCAGCGACTTTATGCAGGCGGTGCGCGTGGACCTCTTTGACGAGGAGGTGTACGTGTTCACGCCGGGGGGCGAGGTGAAGCCGCTGCCGCGCGGCGCCACGCCCATCGACCTCGCCTACGAGATTCACACCGACCTCGGCAACGAGTGCACGGGGGCGCGGGTGAACGGCAAGATGGTGAGCCTGCGCTATGAGCTGCAGAACGGCGACGTGGTGGAGATCGTGCGCACGCGCGGCAGCCAGCCCAAGCTCGACTGGCTCAAGTTCGTCAAGACGGGGCGCGCCACCACCAAGATCCGCGCCTTCCACCGCGCCAAGGCCAACGACCAGAGCTTTGAGGTGGGGCAGGAGCTGCTCGACCGCGAGCTCCGCCGCCTGCAGACCTCCCTCAGCCGCTTCCGCAAGGACGGGCTGATGGAGCAGCTCGCGCAGCGCCGCCGCGTGCACTCCGAGCGCGAGCTGCTGATCGACATCGGCTACGGCAAGCTCGACGCCCGGCGCGTGCTCGCGCCCATGTTCCCCGAGGCCCTAGAGCTCACCGGCGACGCGCCGCCCGCCGTGGAGCTCTTTGACGCCGGCCCGCCCTCGGGGGAGCAGCCGGCGCGCCAGGGGCGCGACGCGATCATGGTGGACGGGGAGGACGGCATCGCCGTGCACTACCCCAACTGCTGCTCGCCGGTGAGCGGCGACGACATCGTGGGGTTCGTGACGCTGGGGCGCGGCGTGACGATTCACCGCGCCGACTGCCCCAACCGCTTTGACTACGACCCCGCCTGCCGCGTGCCGGTGGGCTGGAACAAGGCCAAGAGCCCCGCGCGCCCCGTGGACCTCCGCATCTACAGCGACGACACCACGGGGCTCCTCGCGAGCATGAGCCAGGTGTTCCACGCCGCGGGGGTCAACATCAGCGCCGTCAACTGCCAGACCTCCGACGACAAGCGCGCGGTCAACGACTTCACCATCCTGGTGCAGGACCTCGCGCAGCTCACGCACGTGATCAAGCAGATCAAGCAGATTAAGGGGATCAAGGAAGTTGAGCGACTCACTCGATAGCCTTCACGGGGCCAACGCCGACGGCGCCGACATCCACCAGCGCAAGCGCGACCACATCGCCCTGTGCCACACGGGCCCCGTGGGGCTCGAGGGGGACGCGGGGCTGTGGGGGGAGGTGGAGCTGGTGCACGACGCGCTCCCCGAGCTCGCGCTCTCGGAGGTGGACCTGCGCGCCTCGCTGTTCGGCAAGCCCCTCGCCGCCCCGCTCCTCGTCACGGGCATGACGGGGGGGCCGGAGGAGGCGGGGGAGATCAACCGGGCGGTGGCGCGGCTGTGCGAGCGCCTCGGGCTGGCCTTTGGGGTGGGGAGCCAGCGCGTGGTCACGCGCGACCCCAAGAGCCTGAGCACCTTCCAGGTGCGCCGCGAGGCCCCCACGGCGGTGCTCTTGGCCAACATCGGCGTCAACCAGCTCCGCGACCTCGGGGCGCGGCGGACGCTCGAGCTGGTGGAGGCGATCGAGGCGGACGGGCTGGCGGTGCACCTGAACCCGGCGATGGAGCTGGCGCAGGCCGACCGCGACGCCGACCGCGACTTCCGCGGCGGCTACGAGGCGCTCGCGGAGGTGACGGCGGCGCTGGGGGGGCGGGTGATGGTGAAGGAGTGCGGCTGCGGGCTGTCGCCGCGCGTGGTGGAGCGCCTCTACGCGCCGCCGTCGGCGGGGGGGGCGGGGGTGCGCGCCATT
>VGTA01000083.1 GCA_016874875.1 Deltaproteobacteria bacterium
CCTGCGACGACGCCGACGGGGACGGCGTGCTCGACTACGCGCACTCGCCGGAGCAGGTGGGCGACGCCGCCTACGCGCCGCTCGACAACTGCCTCGCGCTCTCCAACCCCGACCAGCGCGACGGCGACTGGGACGGGCGGGGCGACCCCTGCGACCTCGACGTGGACGGCGACACCCTCGACGCGGCGGCGGAGGCGGAGCGGGGCACGGACCCCCTCAAGGCGGACTCCGACGCCGACGGCTGGCGCGATACCGACGACCTCTGCCCTCTCACGCCGAGCCGCGACAACCGCGACGGCGACGGCGACGCGCGCGGCGATGACTGCGACGACGACGACGACGCGGACGGCGTGCGCGACTGGCTCGACAGCTGCCCCTTCACCGCCAACCCCGACCAGGCCGCCCCCGCCCCCGGGGCGCGCGGCGCCGCGTGCGCCACGGATTTTGACGGCGACGGCCTCCTCGACGCCGACGACCCCTGCCCCTTTGAGCCGAGGGTGGAGGGCGGCGGCGCCTGCGCGGTGTCGGTGGAGCGGTGGGGCTTTGACGGCGACGTCTACGCCCTCGCCCCCGACACCCGCTTCCTCGGGCAGTGGGCGGGCACCCGCGGCGGCCTGCGCTGGTTCTCGGAGGACCCCGCGGAGCCCCGCGAGAACATCGGCGAGGAGGGGGGGCTGTGGAGCCAGTACGTCAAGCGCCTCCACACCCCCAAGGAGCTCAACGCGCCGCTGTGGGTGATCACGGCGAGCGGCGAGGGGGTCTCGCAGGTGCGCTACGATGACGCCCTCGGGGCGCGTTGGGCGCAGAGCGTCTCCCTGCGCGCCCTCGGCGCCACGGGCGTGCCTCGCGACGTGCTCGCCACGCCCGCGGGGGTGTGGGTGGGCACCTCGGTGGGGCTCGTGCGCCTCACGGCGGAGGGCCTCGTGAGGGTGCCCGTGGGGAACAGCGCGCCCGACAGCGCGCCCGACGTCTACGCCCTCGCCGAGCGCGGGGATGATGTGGTGTGGGCGGCGGCGGGCTCCTCGCTCTACAGCGTCCCCGCCGCGGGCGCCGCGGAGCTCGCCTTGGACGCCTCCGGCGCCGGCGTGGGGGTCATCAAGGCCATCCGCCGCAGCTACGACGCCGACACGCTGTGGCTGCTCGGCGACGCCGGCGCGGCGCTGGTGACGGCGGCGTCGCCGAGCTCGGTGGTGGCCACCTCGCCCCTCGTGGCGCAGGACGTCCTCCCCACCGCCGCCGGCGCCTACTTCGCCACCGCCGACGGCGTGGTGGCGGTGAGCCAGGCGGGGCGCGTGTTCCTGCCCTCGGTCAAGCAGGTGGGCGGCGCCCCCGCGCGCGCCATGAGCCGCGAGGTGGGCGCGAGCCCCTTCTGGGTGGGCGCGCGCGGCGCGCTGGCGCAGGCGGAGGGGCTGTGGAGCACCTTTGAGGTGGAGGGGCACCCCTGCATCAACGACCTCATCATCGAGGGCGACGTCTGGTGGATCGCCACCCCTGAGGGCCTCTACACCGTGGACGTCGCCGGCGCCGTCACCCTCGCGCAGGCGGGCAGCTTCTACGCCCTCGCCGCGGCGGAGGGCGGCGGCGTGTGGGCGGCGGACGCCAGCGGCGCGTACATCGCGCGCCTCGGTCAGCCCACGGTGAGCCACCCGCTGCCCTTGGGCCTCAATGCGCAGGCGGTGAAGGCGGTGGAGCTGATCGATGGCGAGCTCTGGCTCGGCGGCGTCAGCAGCCTCGCGCGCGCTCGTGTCGACGGGCAGGCGCTCGGCCCCTGGGAGGTGTCGGTGTCGGGGACGGAGCCGTACCTGCCGCAGGGCGAGGTGCGCGCCTTTGGACGCGCCGGCATCTATGTGTGGATCGCGGTCTACGGCGACCACGTCACCGGCCAGGGCGGCCTCGCGCGCTTTCAGCTCAACACCCGCGTCTTCAACAGCGCCGTCTACACATTCCAGAACGGCGCTATCCCCTCCAACCTGATCACCTCCCTCTACACCTCCGACTCCCTCGTGGCGGTGGGCACCGAGGGCGGCGGGCGCGTCTTTAACCCCAATGCCATCGTGGAGTCGAGCAACCTCTACCTCAACGCCGGCATCCCCCCCGCCGCCGGCACCAACGCCATCGCGTCGCTGCTCTACTCCGACAGCGCCCTGTACGCGCTCCTAGAGCCCTCGCTGCCCGCGCAGCGGTACGGCTCGCTGCTGCAGGTCAGCCGCGCGCCGCAGGGCCTGCCGCTCCTCCCCGGGAGCGAGCGCCTCTACCCGTCGGCGGAGCTCGACATGCTCACGCTGAGCGGTGAGCAGCTGGCGCGGGCGCGCCTGCGCCTCCAGGGGCGAGGGCCCTACGTCACCCTCACCACCTGCGGCCTCGACGGCGCGCAGGGGGGGGTCTCGCTGCTGCCCACGGCGTCGTCGGTGACGCAGCGCGTGCCTGAGGAGCGCCTCCGCCAGCCGAGCGACTCCTACGCCCTCACGCCCTCCCTCGGCGCGCACCTCAGCTGGGTGCAGAGTTTCGCGACCGGGGCGCCCGAGGCGCCCTCCTACGCTCTGCAGGTCACCGACCTCGCGCCGCTCCCCCCCGTGAACGCCGGCCTCGCCGACCCGCGCCCGCCGCGCGCCATCGACGGCGTGACCCGCAAGCTGCTCTCGTGCCGCCGCTACCTGCCCACCCCCGACGCGGTGGTGGGGCGCCTCGTGTGCCTCCTAGAGGGCAACTACCTCACCACCAACGTGGGTGGCGTGTGGTCGGTAGAGGAGAATCCGCTCTTTGACGGCCAGCCCCTTGAGGTCCGCTCCTTTGTGGTGGACCCCGACCAGCCCACCGCCATCCGCTGGTACGCCACCAGCGGCGGCCTCATGCAGATGCGCGCCACCACGCTCACCTCCTACACGCAGGCGAGCACCATGGGCGGCCTCAAGAGCGACGACACCACCGCCGTGCTCATCAGCTCCGCGGCGCGCCGGGTGTATGTGGGGCTCTCCTCGGGGCTCGTGAGCAAGAACCTCGACGCCGCCCCCTCGCTCCCCCCGGCGGACGCCTGGGCGGAGGTGAGCGCCCTGCGCGGCGTGCGCGTCAACGACCTCGCCCTCCACGCCGCCTCCGGGGACGTGTGGGCGGCGACGAGCGCGGGGCTGGCGCGGGTGAGCGGCCTCGACGTGACCCGCTACGGCACATCGCAGGGGCTCCCGTCGAGCGACGTGCGCCGCGTGCGCGTCACGCCCGCGGGGCGCGTGTACGCCCTGCACGCCAGCGGCCTGTCGGTGTACGCGGACGGCGCGTGGCGTCACTATGGGCCCCGCGCGGGCGTGCCCGCCGACGCCACCGACCTAGAGCTCGGGGCGGACGGCGACGTGTGGGTGGCGAGCCCCCTCGGCGCCGCGCGGGTGCAGGTGCCCTGAGCGAGGCGGGTGTGCGGAGGTGTCTTTCATTTTTGAAGGATCAAAGTACTATCTCCCTGCGCGCCTCTGACACGACTAGGAGAGCTCATGCCCCGCCCCCTCCCCTCATCCATCTCGCGCTGCGCGCTCGCCCTGAGCGCCCCCGCACGCTCTCGCGCAGCGCTCGCCGTCACCTGCGCGGCCCTCGCGGTCACCTGCGCGGCCCTCGCGGTCACCTGCGCGGCCCTCGCGCCGCGCGCTCGCCCTGAGCGCCCCCGCACGCTCTCGCGCAGCGCTCGCCGTCACCTGCGCGGCCCTCGCGGTCACCTGCGCGGCCCTCGCGGTCACCTGCGCGGCGCTCGCGCCGCGCGCCGCGCGCGCGCAGGTCACGCTGACCAGCCCCAGCGGCGTCCTCTACGCCGTGGAGGACCGCGGCGGCGGGCAGCTCGTGGCGCCGGCGGAGTGGGGGGGGTGGCCGCGCCTCTGTGTGCGCGCGGCGTGCGTGGGCGACGCCTGCCCCCCCTGCGGCGTCAACGACATCTATGACGTGGGCGGGCAGGCGAGCGCCCTTGAGGTGAGCGGGCGGCAGCGCCGCATGGCGCCACAGAGTCTCCACAACCTCGAGGTCACGCGCCGCGTGTTTGTCCCCGAGAGCGGCGGCGCCCTCGCTGACTCGTTCGTGCGCGTGGTGGACTCCCTGCGCAACACCTCCGGCGCGCCCATCACCGTGTCGGCGCGCCTCGGGACCCTGACGCCGGGGGTGGAGCGCGTGGGAGGCGCCGGGAGCCAGGTGTGGCGCACGAGCTCCTATGACGCCGATGTGGACGCGGTGGACCGCTGGGCGCTGATCGATGACCAAAACGCCGTGGGCGGCGACGCCGCGCAGGCGGTGGTGGTCTACGGCGCCGGCGGCCTCGCCCCCAGCCGCCTCCGCTACGGCGCGGCGGCGGGGGACGCGCGGGCGCTCTACTGGGACTTTGACGCGGTGACGGTGCCGCCCAGCTCCACCGTGTCTTTGGTCACGATCGCCCTCACGGAGCCCCTGCGCGTGGACGCCCTCAGCGAGGTGCGCGCGCTGGTCCGCTTCAACCCCGTGGACGCCACCTTTGGCCTCAGCGACGCCGAGCGCGACGCGCTGCTCAACGTGGACCTCAACCCCTTCAACGCCGCCCCCCTCGCCGACCTCAACGGCCCCTACAGCGCCGTGGAGGGCTCGTCGCTGCAGGTGTCGGGGGCCACGTCGTTTGACCTCGAGGGCTTCCCGCTGTCGTATGCGTGGGATTTTGACGCCGACGGCGTCTTTGGAGAGGCGGGGGCGGAGGCGGGCGGGGCGAACACGCAGGTGTCGTTTGCGCAGAACGGCGACTATCCCATCGCCCTGCGCGTGACGGACCACCAGGGCAAGCAGGACGTGGACCGCGTGGTGGTGCGCGTGCGCAACGCCGACCCCGCCATCTCGAGCGTCCTCACCACCTCGCCCATCTCCGAGGGGGGGCGCCTGCAGGTGCAGGTGGCGGCCTCAGACCTCGGCGCCCTCGACGCGCTCTCGTACGCCTTTGACTGGGAGGGGCAGGGCACCTACGAGCCCGGGGCGGCGGCGGCGTCCCACGTGTACGCGCAGGACGGCGCGCGCCTCCTCGGCGTGCGCGTCACCGACTCCGACGGCGGCGCGGCGTACCTGTCGGTGCCCGTGGAGGTGCTCAACGCCGCGCCCGTGATTCAGCAGGTGGTGGCCAACAACCCCTCCCCCGAGGGCGCCGCGGTGACGTTCACGGTGAGCGCGGTGGACGCGGGGGGCGACGCGCTCGTCTACTGCTTTGACTGGGACGGCGACGGGGTGAGCGACCTGACGAGCGCCTCGCCGCGCGTCACGCGCGTCTTTGAGGAGGACGGCACCTATCAGGTGGGCGTGCGCGTGAGCGACGACCGCTGCGCCGACCCCGCCCACACCGCCGCCGCCACCTTCACGCTCTCTGTGCTCAACGCCCCCCCCGTCATCGAGGCGGTGGATGTGAGCGCGGCGCCGCGGGAGGGGGCGCCGGTGACGCTCTCGGTGGTGGCGGCGGCCCCAGGCCCCCTCGACCGCCTCACCTACGCCCTCGACCTCGATGGCCTCCCCGGCTTTGAGCTCAGCCAGCCCTCGCCCGTGTTCACCCACGTGTTCCCCGACAGCGTCCGCCGCGAGATCACCGCCCGCGTCACCGACGACGAGGGCGCCGCCGTCACCTACCGCCTGCCCCTCGACGTGGCCAACGCCCCCCCGACCGGCGCGCTCTCCTTTGAGGGGGCGACGGTGCGCGAGGGGGTGGTGGTGACGGTGGACCAGGGCTCGCCCTTTGAGGCGGTGGCGGTCGCCAGCGACCCGAGCCCCGTGGACGCGGCCAGCCTGACCTACTTCTGGGACCTCAACGGCGACGGCGTCTACGAGCAGCTCTCGGCGAGCCCGCGCCTGCCCATCACCTTCGCCGCCGAGGGCAGCTACGTGGTGCGCTGCCTCGTGCGCGACAAGGACCTCGGCGAGGTCACGCTCTCGCGCGAGGTGCTCGTGTCGGGGCGCCCGCCGGCGCTCGTGGGGGCGGGGCTCGAGCTGCTCGACACGCCGCCGCTCGTGGAGGGGCGCGCGCTGCGTTTCGCGATGCGCGCGCAGGACCCCGACCCCATGACCTACTCGTTTGATTTTGACGGCGACGGCTCCTTTGAGGTGACGAGCGCCGCGCCCGAGGTGCGCTACTCGTTCGCCGACGAGGGCGTGTACCTCGTTCGCGCGCGCGCCACCGACACGAGCGGCGCGGCGGAGGCCACGCTGCGCGTAACGGTGCAGAACGCGCCGCCGAGCGCCGAGATCGACACCGGGGACGCCGTGGGCGAGGGGGAGCCGCTAGTGGTCACGATCACCGCCCGCGACCCCGGCCCCGCCGACACGGTGACGCTCACGGTGACGCTGCAGGACGTAGAAGAGGTGCTCGACCTCGCCCCGGGCACCTCGCGCCGCTTCTCGATTCCCACTCAGGACAACGGGCTCGTGCGGGTGTCGGTGAGCGCGGTGGACGGCGACGGGGGGCGCGCGCCGGAGGTGACGGCGCTGGCCTTGGTGCAGAACCGCCCGCCCTTCGTCCCCCCCTTCAGCCCCCGCGCGGCGGTGGAGGGCGCGCCGTACTCGCAGGTGATTCCGGCGGATGACCCGGCGGGCCTCAACGACTCGCTCACCTTCTCGCTGATCGACCCGCCCCCCGGCGTGGAGATCGAGGCGTCGTCGGGCCTCCTGCTGTGGGCGCCCACCTACGACGACTACCTCAACAGCCCCGTGACGTTCCAGGTGGTGGTGGAGGACGAGGACGGCGGGCGCCTCGAGCACGACCTCGCGGTGCCCGTCTCGCCGCGCGACGAGGACGCCGACGGGATTCCCGACACCTACGAGCGCAGGACCTGCGAGCGCTTCTCGCCCTGCCTCAACCCCAACGACCCCAACGACGCCGCCCTCGACGGCGACGGCGACGGGCGCGGCGCCCTCGAGGAGTGGGCGGCGGGCTCCGACCCGTTCACCTATGAGGGCCCGGCGGTCCCCACCCCGCTGTGGCCCACGGCGGGGGAGGTGGTGCAGGAGGCGTCGCCCCCCCTCACGGTGTCGTTCGTGAGCAGCGACCGCCCCCTCCCCCTCGACGGCGGCGCGCTCGTGGCGCGCGACGTGCAGGTGGCGTTTGAGGTGTACGCCGACGAGGCGCTCACCCGCCGCGTGGCGGAGAGCGGCTGGCGGCCGCAGGCGGCGGTGGCGGCGGGGGAGACGACGGCGTGGAGCCCGCCCGCCGGGGCGCTCGAGGAGGACGCCCGCTACTGGTGGCGCGCGCGGGCGCAGGACGGGCCCGCCGAGAGCGCCTGGAGCGCCCCGGAGTCCTTCCGCCTCAACGCCGTGAATCTCCCCCCCCCCCCCCCCACCCTCGCCCTGCCCCTCGACCAGAGCGTGGTAGACAACTTTATCCCCACGCTCACCTTTTACCCCTCGGCGGACCCCGACGGGGGGGACGTGTACTATGTGGTGCGCCTCTACCGCGAGGGCGCGCTCGGGCCCGTGCCCGACGGCGGCGGGCAGGTGGCGCGCCCGGCGGGCGCCCCCCTCAGCGAGCCCCTCGCCTTTGAGCCCGCCAGCCGCCTGCAGGAGAACGCGCGCTACCTGTGGGACGCGGTGGCGGTGGACGAGGAGGGCCTCGAGTCGGCGCCGAGCGCGCGGTGGGGCTTCTCGGTGGACCTCGAGAACGAGGCGCCGTCCGCCCCCGTCATCTACGCGCCGGCGCCCGACGCGCGGGTGAGCGCGCTCACGCCCGTGATGCAGGCGGGCGGCAGCGTGGACCAGGAGGGCGCGCCGCTCCGCTACCACTTTGAGGTGCGCGCCTACGGTCAAGAGTCGCCGCTCGACGCCTCCGACCCCGCGGGCGTGCCCCTGCGCGGCGCCCTCGCCGAGTGGACGCCGGAGGCGCCGCTGGCGGAGGACGCGCAGCACGTGGTGAGCGTCTACAGCTCCGACGGGCGCGCGCAGTCGCCGGTGGTGACGCAGCGCTTCTTTGTGAGCTCCGTGGACAACGCCCCCTCGGTGCCCCTCCTCCTCGAGCCCGACGACGGCGCCACCCTGCCGCCGAGCAGGGCCGTCTTGGTGTGGAGCGAGGCGGTGGACCCCGAGGGCGGGCGCGTCCGCTACAAGGTGCAGTACTGCGACCAGCGCGGCCGCTGCGAGGAGAGCGAGGCGCTCACCACCCGCCGCTTTGACCTCAACGGGCGGATTCCGCCTCAGGAGGTGCACCTGTGGCGCGTGAGCTCCTTTGACGACTCCGGTCACACGCTCGGCCCCAGCGGCGTCCGCCGCGTGACGCTGACGGGCGGCGGGGCGGCGGCGGCGAGCGGGGGGGAGGGCTGCGCGGCGCTCGGGGCCTCGCCGGCGGGCGCGCCCGCCGCCCTCGCGCTGCTCGGGGCGCTCGGGGCGCTCGGGGCGCTCGGGGCGCTCGGGGGGCGCCGCGGGGGGCGCCGCGAGAGACGCGCGGCGCTCGGAGAGGCGCGTGCCGAGTGACGAGCGACGACGCCCCGCCGCCCGCGCAGCCCCGCGCGCGCGCGCGCCCGCGCCCCGTGGCGCGGCAGGCGCCCCTCATCGGCGCCGGCGACCTGCAGCGCTCCCTGCAGCGCGACCTCAGCGTCATCGGGGTCCTCACGCTCTCGGTGCTCTTCGCCTGGTCGGGCGTCAACACCTACTACGGCGCCTACTCCGGCGGCCTCGCTTGGGTGGAGGCGGCGCGCCGGACCGCGCGCCTGAGCCACGAGCGCGACCTGCGCGCCCTGCTCGCGCGCGCCGATCAGCTCGACGCGGCGCCTGAGGCCTCGTCCCACATCTCGGGTCGCGAGCGCTGGGTCTGCGCGTTGGTGGAGGGGGCGGGGGCGGGGGCGGGGCTGCGCGGCGCAGAGGGGCTCAGCGAGGAGCTCCGCGCGGCGCTCGTGGGCTGGCTGCGCGCCCCCGCGCCCGCCGCCGCCCCCGCGCTCGCGCGGGCGGGGTTCCTCTGGGGCGGCGGCGCGGAGGGCGGCGGCGCGGAGGGCGGCGGCGTCTGGGCGGCGGCGGCGGTGGCCCACGCCCTGGGGGGCGCCCGCTGCGCGCTCATCGCGCCGGTGGACGCCGAGTGGCTCTCGTTCGTCAAGCAGCTCGGCGCCGTGGAGGTGGCGCTCTTGGGGCCTGAGGGCCACACGCGCGCCCACACGCTCTCGGCGCTCACCCTTGAGGAGGGGGCGCGGCAGGGGATCGTGTCGCTCGCGGGGGCGCAGGGAGATGTGCAGGGAGAGGCGCAGAGAGAGGAGCAGGGGCTGGAGGGCGGCGCCGCGCCGCGCTACGCCGCCCTCACGCTCGCGGCCCCCTACGGCGGCCCCTACGCCCACGGCATGGGCGAGGAGCGGTTTGGGCGCTTCCATGTGGGG
>VGTA01000084.1 GCA_016874875.1 Deltaproteobacteria bacterium
CTGGACCCTCGATGCTGAGGGAGACCCGCGGGACCGCCCACCCCCCCTCGGCGGCCTCAGCGGAGCGCGGGCGCAGCGCCGCTCCCACAGCGCCTCGCCCCGCGTTGACCTTTACGGGCGCTCATGTTAGAGACCATGCCTCACAGCCCCCTCCACACGAGCCCCCTCCGCCCCCTCGCGGCGCGGAGCCTAGACCCCTACACAGATGAGGTCCGCGTGCGCGCACAAGCCAACCCCCCCGCCCCACCCGCGCGCCGCGCCGCGCTCCTGAGCGCCCCGCTCCTCGCGCTCCTCGCACACAGCGCCGCGGCGCAGCCGGCGCCGGCGGGGGAGGACCTGTGGGCGATTCCGCCGGCGGACCTCGGCGCCGAGGAGGTGGATTTTAGCAAGCGCGAGGCGGCGCCGCCCCGCTTTGACTGGGATCGCCTTGAGCGCGAGTCGTCGAGCTCGCACGTGTTCGTGGAGCACCACGGCTACCTCCGCTTCCGCGCGGACCTCTTCCACAACCTCGACCTCGACACCTACTCCGCCGGCGAGCAGCGCGGCACCTCGCAGCTCCTGCCCCCCCTGTCGAGCCGCGTCGGCGGCCCCGCGCAGGAGCCCGCCGAGTCCCTCGCCTCGGCCAACATCCGCTTCCGCTACGAGCCCACCCTCCACATCGGCGAGCAGCTCCGCGTCCACGGCACCCTCGACCTCCCCGACAACCTCGTCCTCGGCAGCACCCCCGACGGCGGCCCCATGGGGCTCTACGCGCGCCCCGACGTCCCCCTCGACCTCCTCTCCGACGGCCAGCGCCCCCTCGCCGACGCCGCCCGCCTCCGCTACATGTGGGGCGCGTGGGACTCCGAGCTGGCGCGACTCGAGTTTGGGCGCATGCGGCACCACTGGGGCCTCGGACTCCTCGCCAACGGCGGCGGCTGCCTCGACTGTGACTTTGGGGACGCCGTGGACCGCGTGCAGGCCACCACCCGCCTCTTTGACGTGTACGTGACCCTCTCGTGGGACTTTGTGGCCGAGGGCCCCTCCGGCTACGGCGTCACCGAGCAGATCATGGGGCAGGCGTGGGACTGGGACCAGCGCGACGACGTCACGCAGTACTCCGTCTCCCTCGGCCAGCGCGCCCAGAGCGCCGCCGAGCTCGCGCAGCAGCGCGCGGACCTCAAGGACGGCAAGAGCGTCTTTGAGTGGGGCTTCTACGGACTCCTGCGCACCCAGGGCAAGGCCGCCGCCTTCCTCGACCCCGCCAGCGCCGCCGGCGCCCCCACCTCCCCGCTCAACGCCAGCGGCGCGAGCCCCTGGACCCTCTACAACACCCGCGCGCAGCTCGTCACCCCCGACCTCACCCTCAGCTGGACCTACGAGCCCGCCCCCCGCAAGCGCTTCAGCGCCCGCGCCGAGGCCGTGGGCCTCTTTGGCACCATCGAGCAGGTCCCCCTCGCCGCCTTCGCCGCCCTCGACGCGCAGGCGTGCGAGGACCCCGGCACCCCCGTGGAGGGCTGCGCCCTCGACCAGCTCTACAGCCCCCGCGAGCGCGCCATCGCCGCCTGGGGCTACGCCGTGGAGCTCGACGCCAAGGTCAAGGAGTTTCGCTTTGGGCTCCACCACGGCGGCGCCTCCGGCGACGCCAACAGCGGCTTCTTTGGCGCCGGCCCCCTCAGCGACCCCCAGCGCCGCGACGGCGCCCTCAACGGCTTCCGCTTCGACCGCGACTACATCGTTGACATGATTCTCTTCCGCGAGGTCCTCGGCGGCGTCCACAACGCCCTCTACTTTAAGCCCTACTTCGGCTACGAGCTCGAGAAGCGCGCCGACACCCTCTGGGGACTCAAGGCCTCCGCCCTCTACGCCCTCGCCCTCAACCCCCAGCACGCCGCCGGCGGCGAGCGCCCGCTCGGGCTCGAGGTGGACCTCGAGGCCTACCTCTACGAGGTCAACCGCTTCCGCGCCTCCCTCGCCTACGGCGTCCTGTTCCCCATGGCGGGCCTCAACCTGCTCACGGCGCAGCGCGACGCCCTCCTCAAGACGGCGACCACCGCGCAGACGCTACAGCTCAACATCGGCCTAATGTTCTAGGAGCCCCCCCATGTCTCAGGAGACCTCACAGGCGACCTCACAGGCGACCTCACAGGCGACCTCACAGGCGACCTCACACGCCACCTGGGGCGGGCGCTTCAGCGAGGCGCCCGACGCCCTCGTCGCGCGCCTCAACGCCTCCATCGGCGTGGACCAGCGCCTCTACGCCCACGACGCCCGCGGCTCACAGGCCCACGCCCGCATGCTCGCCGCGCAGGGCATCATCAGCCCCGACGAGGCGCAGCGAATCTGCGACGAGCTCACCCGCCTCACCGCCGAGGTGGAGGGCGCCCCCGGCCCCCGCGGCGAGCCCTGGGCGTGGTCGGAGGCGCTCGAGGACGTCCACATGAACCTCGAGGCGCAGCTCCGCGCCCGCCTCGGCGACGCCGGCGCGCGCCTGCACACCGCCCGCAGCCGCAACGACCAGGTCGCCACCGACACCCGCCTGTGGCTCATGGAGCGCACCGACCTGCTCCTCGCGCGCCTCGAGGCCCTCATCGACGGCTTCCTCACCCTCGCCGAGGCGCACGAGGAGGTGATTCTCCCCGGCTACACCCACCTGCAGCGCGCCCAGCCCGTCCTGCTCGCCCACCACCTGCTCGCCTACGTGGGCATGTTTGAGCGGGACGCCGAGCGCCTGCGCGACGCGCGGCGGCGGTGCGCGCGCTCCCCCCTCGGCGCCGCCGCCCTCGCCGGCACCCCCTTCCCCATCGACCGCCACGCCACCGCCGCCGCCCTCGGCTTTGAGGCCGTGATCCCCAACAGCCTCGACGCCGTCTCCGACCGCGACTTCGCCATCGAGTTCACCAGCGCCGCCGCCCTCTGCATGATCCACCTCTCGCGCTGGAGCGAGGAGCTCGTGCTCTGGTCGAGCCAGGAGTTCGGCTTCATCGAGCTGCCCGACGCCTACGCCACAGGCTCGAGCATCATGCCCCAGAAGAAGAACCCCGACATCCCCGAGCTCGTGCGCGGCAAGGCGGGGCGCGTGGTGGGCGACCTCGTGAGCCTCCTCACGCTCATGAAGGGACTCCCCCTCGCCTACAACAAAGACATGCAGGAGGACAAAGAGGCGCTCTTTGACGCCGCCGACACCCTCCTCGACTGCGTCACCGTCACCGCCGCCCTCACCCCCCGCCTCGCGATTCGCGCCGCGCGGATGCGCCAGGCCTGCGACCAGGGCTTCGTCACCGCCACCGACGTCGCCGACCACCTCGCCGCCCGCGGGCTGCCCTTCCGCGACGCCCACCACGTGGTGGGGCGGCTCGTGCGCTGGTGCATCGCCGAGGGGCGCGCCCTCACCGACCTCACGCTCGACGAGTTCCGGCGCTTCTACGAGGGCTTCAGCCCCGACATCCTCGAGGCCGTCACCGTGGAGGCGAGCGTGCGCGCCCGCCAGAGCGAGGGGGGGACCGCGCCGCGCCGCGTCCGCGAGGCGCTCGCCGCCGCCCGCGCGCGCCACCCGCGCCCCTGAGGACCTGAGCGATGCTCGGCCCGCTCCTCGCGCTGCTCGCCCCCCTCCCCCTCAGCGAGCTAGAAGTGGTGCGCGCCTTCGACGAGCAGATGCTCGCCGCCGACCTCGGCCCCCTCGCCGCGCCCAGCGCCCCCCTCAGCTTCAACATCCCCCGCGAGCTCACCTCGCAGCCCGTGCAGGTGTTCGTCCTGCGCACGCCGCCCCTGCCCCCGCTCAAGAGCCTCACGCTGCCCATCAGCCTCAACGCGCAGGTCCTCAGCTACCTCGAGTTCTTCCAGGGGCGCGGGCGCGCCACCTTCGCCAAGTCCTACAGCCGAATGGGGCGCTACGAGGAGCTCATCACCCAGGTCCTCGACAAGCACAAGCTCCCCCCCGAGCTCATCTACCTCGCGATGATCGAGAGCGGCTTTCAGAACGACGCCGTCTCCACCGCCAGCGCCGTGGGCCTCTGGCAGTTCGTGCGCCGCACCGGCGACTCCTACGGGCTGCGCTACGACGCCTGGGTGGACGAGCGCCGCGACTTCATCGCCTCCACCGACGCCGCCGCCCGCCACCTGCGCGACCTCTACGACCACTTCAAATCCTACAACCTCGCCCTCGCCGCCTACAACGCCGGCATCGGCACCGTCACGCGCGCCGTCACCCGCGTCAACTCCAACGACCTGTTCACCCTCCACCGCTACGGCCACCTGCAGGGCGCGGCGGGGGTGTACGTGCCCAAGATCCTCGCCGCCATGATCATTGGGCAGGACCCGGGCCTCTACGGCTTCCACGACCTCAAAAAAGAGCCCCCGCTCACCTTTGAGGAGGTGGAGGTGCCCGGCGGGCTCGACCTCGGCACCTACGCCCGCCACGCCAAGGTGGAGCGCGCCGACCTCGAGCTGCTCAACCCCGCGCTGCGGCGCGGCTACGTGCCCCCCGACGCGAACGGCTACACGCTGCGCGTCCCCGTGGGCGCCGGCGCCCCCCTCGAGGCGGCGCTCAAGCAGCTCGAGCTCAAGCAGCCGCAGCTCTTCTACGAGCACAAGGTGCGGTTCGGCGAGACGCTCAGCGACATCGCCTACCGCTACGGCGTGTCCAAGCGCTCGCTGCGCCAGATCAACGACCTCCCCGACGGCCGCCTCGAGGCGGGCGCCCTCCTCCTCGCGCCGCAGAGCCGGCGGGTGACCGCCCCGCGAGACCCCCTCAGCGACGCCCTGCTCGTGGCCATCGACCCCCAGCTCAACTTCAGCTACCCGCGGCGCCAGCTCGTGTACTTCCCTGTGCGCCAGCCCATGAGCGTGGAGAGCGTGGCGTCCTTTTTCCGAGTGGCGCCGAGCGAGCTGTCGATCTGGAACAGCGTGGACCCCGAGGCCACCCTCCAGAAGGGCATGGCGCTGCGCCTCTACCTCGCCGAGGGCTTTGACCTCACCAGCGCCCTGCTCGTCACCCCCGAGCAGGTGCAGCTCGTGGCGCCGGGCGCCGCCGAGGGGGACGAGGCGCTCAGCTACGCCGAGCGGCGGGACGAGCGACAGCTCAAGCAGGTGACGCACGTGGTGCGGAGCGGGCAGACCCTCCGCGCCATCGCCGAGCGCTACGGCGTGACCCCCGAGGACATCCGCGCCGAGAGCGGCCTGCGGCGCACCACGCCCATCTACGCGGGCCTCAAGCTCACCATCCCCGCCTCCGCCACCCCCGGCCCCTCCGGCGCCGCCGCCCGCGCCGCCGCCAAGCGCGAGGGGCGGCGCCCCGCAGGACTCCGCGCGAGCCCCCGAGGCGGGCGCCGCGCCGCGCCCCGCCGCTACACCGTGCGCGAGGGCGACACCCTATGGAAGATCGCGCAGGAGCACGGCGTCAGCGTCGAGCGCCTGCGCGCCGTCAACGCCCTGCGCGGGCGCGTGCGCCTCAGCGTGGGCCAGACCCTCGAGATCCCGCCCTGACCGCGCCCTGACCGCGCCCTGACCGCGCCCCCACCCTCACCCCGCCCCGCGAGCCCCCCCATGAGCGCCACCCCCCCCGCCAAGACTCACCCCATGTACTACCGCGCCCTCGGCAACACGGGGCTGCACGTCTCCGTGCTCTCCTACGGCTTCTGGGCCACCTTCGGCGTCAAGGACGGCCTCCGCGACGACGAGGGCGTGGAGGTCGCCAAGGCCTGCCTCCGCGCCGCCCGCGCCCGCGGCGTCAACCTCTTCGACAACGCCGAGACCTACGGCGAGCCGCAGGGCGAGGCCGAGCGCCTGATGGGCGAGGCGCTGCGGCAGCTCGCCGCCGAGGACCCCGCCCTCTGGCGCCGCGCCGAGCTCATCATCACCACCAAGGTCTTCTGGGCCGGCCCCGGCGTCAACGAGAAGGGCCTCTCGCGCAAGCACATCCTAGAGGGCATCAGCGCCTCCCTGCGCCGCCTCCAGCTCGACTACGTGGACCTCTACCTCTGCCACCGCCCCGACCCCCACACCCCCACCGCCACCGTCGTCCGCGCCATGACCGACGTGGTGCGGAGCGGGCGCGCCACCGCCTGGGGCACCAGCGAGTGGTCGGCGCAGCAGCTCACCGAGGCCTTCTGGGTCGCCCGCGCCGAGGGCCTAGAGCCCCCGCAGGTGGAGCAGCCCCAGTACAGCCTGCTCGAGCGCCAGCGCGTGGAGGTGGAGTACCACCCGCTCTACGCGCAGCCCTACAAGCTCGGCACCACCGTCTGGAGCCCCCTCGCCTCGGGGATCCTCACGGGCAAGTACAACGGCGGCGTCCCCGCCGGCTCGCGCATGACCCAAAAAGGATACGAGTGGCTCGCCCGAATCCTAGAGCAGCGCCGCGCCGACGGCACCCTCGACCGCGTGCGCGCCCTCTCGGTGTACGCCCAGGACGCCCTCGGCTGCTCCGTGGGGCAGCTCGCCCTCGCCTGGTGCCTCAAGAACCCCAACGTCACCACCGCCCTGCTCGGCGCCACCTCCGTGGAGCAGCTCAACGAGAATCTCGACGCCATCCAGGTGCTCGAGCGCCTCACGCCGGCGCACATGGAGCGGATCGAGGACATCATGGGCACTCGGCCCGCCCCCTACCAGGGCTACGGCGGGCAGGGGATGCGCCCGCTGCTCACGATCTGAGGTGACCCCAATGCAGACCGCCAAAGGCCTCTTGGCCCTGCGCTCCGTCCTGCTGGTGGAGGCGGTGGAGGGCGCGGACGCCGCCGGCGAGCTCCTGACCCACGACGCGCGCAAGTGCGCCGACGCCCACCTCGAGGGGGACGCGGTCGGCAGCCCGCGCGCCGCCATCGTGGCGCGCGCCAAAGAGCTCAACGAGCGCCTCACCCAAAGCGCCCCCTCCTTCACGCACGCCGCCGTCACCCTCACCGAGCGCCCCGCCTGGCTCCCCCTCGCCCTCACGCTCCTGCCCCTGAGCGCCGGCTGGCTCACCCACGCCTTTAGCGCCGACGGCGCCTTCCACGTGCTCTCCCCCACCTTCGTGGGGCTCATCGCGTGGAACCTCGCGAGCCTCACCCTCGTCACCCTCAGCGCCCTCCCCCGCGGCGGCGCCGCGGCGCCTGAGCTCAGCCCGCTCCCCTCGCTCCACGCGCCCCGCGAGGACGCCCTTGAGCGAATCGCGCGCGCCCAGCGGGGCGCCTGGGGCGCGCGGTGGGCACAGGAGTTCGCCCTGTGGAGCACCGGGCGCCTCGGCGCGGGGCGCGCGGCGGAGCGCGAGGCGCTCCGCGCCTTCGCCGCCCGCTGGCTCGAGGCCACCCGCCCGCTCCTGCTCGCGCGCACCCGTCAGGCGCTCCACCTCGCCGCCCTCTGCTTCGCCCTCGGCGCCCTCGCCGGCGCCTACTGGGATGGACTCGCGCAGGCCTACGAGGCCACCCGCAGCAGCACCTTCCTCAGCGCCCCCCTGATGGAGCGCCTCCTCAGCGTCCTCCTGTGGCCCTCCACGCTCCTCATGGGCCCCGTCGCGCTGCAGAGCGAGGGCGAGGCCATGCGCGAGGGGCTCGCCGCGGCGTGGATCCACCGATACGCGCTCACGGTCAGCGCCTACGTGCTCGCCCCCCGCGCACTCCTGTGGTGGGCGGAGGGGCGCGCCGCCGCCCGCGCCGCCGCCCGCGCTGGCGAGGCCCCCCTCGCGGAGCCCACCCTCACCCTCAACGTCGCCCTCGCCGCGCACACCAACGAGGGCAAGACCTCCATCGTCCGCACCCTCCTCCGGCGCGACGTGGGCGAGGTGCGCGACGGCGAGCACACCACACAGGCGCGCGCCGCCTACTTTCTGGCGCGCACCGACGAGGGGCGCGTGCGCCTGTGGGACACCCCTGGCTTTAAAAACGCCTACGCCCTAGACCAGGCGCTCAATCGCCCCGACGCCTGGGAGTGGCTCAAGGGGCAGGCCCCTGAAGACGAGCGGCGCTACGACTACGAGGCGGCGCGCGCCCTGCGGGAGGAGGCGGACGTGATCCTCTACGTCCTCCCCGCCGCCCCCACCCAAGAGCAAGAGCGGCAGGTGTCCCACGAGTGGCGGATCCTGAAGCGCGTGGGCGTCCCCGTCATCGCACTCCTCAACAAGCTCAACGACAGCGCCCTCACCCCCGACGCCAGCGACAAGGCGGCGCGCGCGGCAGAGGCGCTCTGGCGCGAGAGGCTCAAGGGCGAGGGGCCGCTCTGCCGCGCCGTCATCTCCCTCGACGCCTTCTCGCGCTCCCTGCGCGACGAGCTGCTGCTCTTTAAGGAGCTCGAGGAGGCCGCCCCCCCCAACCTCCGCGCCCTCGCCGCCGCCGCCCGCGCCCACAAGGAGCGCGAGCTGCAAGGGCAGCAGCACGCCCTCCGCGCCCTCCTCGCCGCCCACCTCGCCGCCCTCGCGCGCGACCGCGAGCCCCTCGCCGCCCCCGCGCCCGCGAAGGGGCGAGGCAGGCTCGGTCAAATCACGGAGCGGATCAAGGAGGGGGTCAAGACGATTTTCAACGCCGACCGCGACGAGGAGGCCACACAGAAGTCGCGCGACGCCATCTGGGCGCGCGCCCACGCCCGCAAGGAGAGCACCACCGCCCAGATCTGCGACATCTTTGGCCTCGAGGGGCAGATGCGGCTCGACCTAGAGAGGCTCAGCGACAAGCTCCTGGTCAGCAAGGAGCGCGACGTCGTCGACCACAAGCACCTCGGCATCTGGGGCGCCGTCATCTCGGGCCTCAGCACAGGCCTCGCCGCCGACGCTATGGCGGGCGGGCTCACCCTCGGCGGCGGCCTGATCGCTGGGGGCCTGCTGGGGCTGCTCGCCGGCTTAGGGGCGGCGGAGGTGAAGCACCTCCTCAGCGACGGCGGCGCGCTGCGCTGGGATGACAAACACCTTCTCCAAGACGCGGCCTCCCTCCTCTCGCTCTGCGCCCTCTGCGCCCGCTTTGGGCGCGCGCGGGGCAGCGTGAGCCTGAGCGAAAGCGAACTCAAGGGCGGGGTCCACCCCCTTGATGGGCTGATCAAGGCGCTTCAATCCGCCGAGCACCCCCTGCTCGCCGCCCTCCGCGCCGCGCGCGAGGAGGACTCCCCCGCGGCGCCCGAGGCCCTCGTCGTCGCCCTCCACGCCCCCCTCGACGCCGCCCTCAGCCTGACGCCGCCCCCCGCGCCCCCCGCGCCCCCCGCGCCTCAATAAAACAAGTGCACCTGCACCGTCGCCTGCCCAAAGCGATGGTCAAAGTTGTCCACCAGGCGATACTCCGGGCGCACCTCGAGGTACGGCAGCACAAAGAGCTCCACGCCCGCCACGTAC
>VGTA01000085.1 GCA_016874875.1 Deltaproteobacteria bacterium
GGCGGCGGGGCTCGCCCTCGGGGTGGCGCTCATCAGCCTCACGCTCATGGCGGGCCTCTACTGGCGTGGCGTCTTTGGGGTGCTCGGGTGGGGGGTCCTGATCTCCTCGGTCCTCCTCATCAGCGGCCTCGCGCAGCTCCTCGCCCTCTACCCCGCCCTCCGCCTGCGCCGGCTCCTGTCGAGGGAGGTGCGCGGTTTTTTTTCCCACGCGGGGGGGGGGGCGCCCTCCCCCCCTGAGCCGGCGCCCCGCGCCCGCCCCCCCGCCCCCCCCCCCCCCCCCCCCCCGCCCCCCCCCCCCCCCCCCCCCCTCGGCGCCTACTGGGGCCACACCCCCGCCCTCCCCCCGCTCACCCACGCCCAGCGCGCCCTCGTGGTGTCGTACCTCCGCGCCGAGCTCGAGGGCGACAAGCAGGCGCTCCCCACCCTCGCCCACACCGCCAGCCTCGCCGCGCGGCGCGACGAGGCGCTCGCGCCGCTGAGGGGCGTGGCGCTCGGCCCCGCGCCGCTCACGGTGACGCTGTGGGCGGGGGGGCGGCGCCTCGCGCGCGCCACGGGGCGCGGCGACGACCTCGCGGGCGCCGTGCGCGACGCCGCGGAGTCGCTGACGAGCCACCCCGCCCTCAGCGGGCGCCGCCTCAAGGGCGGGCGCCTCGTGGTGGACCGCGCGGTGGCGCTCAAGGCGCTCCCCACCGCCCTCGCCCCCGCCCTCTCGCTGTCGGTGGACCCGGGCGTGGACGGCCTCGTCAGCGTGGTGGGGGGGCGCACGCGCACCCTCTTGCCCTCCGACCTCCTCGAGCAGCAGCGCTTTGGGGTGGCGCCCATCGTCCCCGGCGTCCCTGAGCTGCGCGTGGGCCTCGACGCCGCCTGGGCGCTCGAGCGCCTCGGCGCCGAGGGCCTCCACCGCCTCCGCACGGAGCAGTGGGCGGAGGTGGAGGAGCGCGCCCCCCCCCCGCCGGGGGCGCCCGCCGCCGAGGAGGGGCCCGCGCCGCGCGTGGCGCGCGTCCTCCGCGGCAACCTCGCCCCCGAGGCGGACCCGCGCGTCGCCGCCGTCGCCCCCCTGCCGGCCCACGAGCGCCTGCGCGCCCGCGCGGATGACTTTGCGCGCGCCGCGCACCTCGCCGGCCTCTACCTCACGCGCCACATCAACCCCGACGGGCGCTTTGACTACCAGTACTTCCCCTACACCGACGCGGTGACGCAGCCCAACGGCAGCGCCTACAGCCTCCCGCGGCACGCCGGCGCCCTCTACGGCCTCGCGCTGCTCTACGAGGACGACCCGCGCCCCGCCTACCGCGACGCGGCGGAGCGGGCGGCGGGGTGGCTGCGCGCGCAGGCGAGCCCCGGCTGCGGCGGCTGGCTGCCCGGGGCGCTCTGCCTCCCCCTCGCCGGGCAGCAGGAGGCCACGCTCGGCAACAGCGCCCTCAGCGCCCTCGCGCTGCTCACCTACGCCCGCGCCACGGGCGAGGAGCGCCACGTCGGTTTCGCGCGCGCGCTGCTCTCGTTCCTCGCGCACATGCAGCGCGCCGACGGGGATTTCTTCCACGGCTACCTGCTCGCCGACGGCTCCTACATGCCCGAGGAGCGCGCGATGTTCGCCTCCGAGCAGGCGGCGCTCGCCTTCGCCCTCGCCGCCCGCCGCTGGCCCGCGGAGGGGTGGGGCGCGCGCGCCGAGCGGGCCCTCGACGCCCTCACCGACCTCAAGTACCGCCGCGATTTCCTCAGCCGCTTCTTCTACGGCGCCGACCACTGGACCTGCCTCGCCGCCGACGCCGCCTGGCCGCTGCTCACGCACCGCCGCTACCTCGACTTCTGCCTCGGCTACAGCCGCTTCCTGCAGCGCCTGCAGTACCGCGCCGCGCGCGGTGAGGGCGACGAGAGCTTTGATGGGCACTACGGCTTTGGCTTCTTCTCGCCGCCGCAGGCGCCCGCCACCGGCGGCTTTGGGGAGGGCGTGATGGCCACGCTGTCTCTGGCGCGCGCGCATGGCGCGCGACCAGAGGAGGTCGAGGACATCTATGCGCAAGCCCACGCCGGTCTCGAGGCGCTCGCGCGCGACCAAGTGCGCGCCGAGAATCGTTGGCCCTTCCCCAACGCCGCCCGCGCCGAGGGCGCCATCCGCCGCTCGCTCGCCGAGTCGGAGGTGCGCGTGGACTTCGTGCAGCACTCCGCCTGCGCGCTCTTGATGTCCCGCGCGCTCACGCGCAGCCCCGCCCCCAAGAACGAAAAAAGTGAAATTCGGTAGATTTTCGGTTAAAAGACACGCTCTCCCCCCTCCCCTCGGCGCGCCGCTGAGGGACTCCATAGACCCAGCATAAGGAGCACTATGGGCCAACCACATGTGATCAAGAAGGGCATCGATCTACCCATTAAGGGTCAGCCCACGCAGTCGATTCGCGACGGCGCGCCTGTGCGCCAGGTCGCCTTGGTCGCCGACGACTACCCGTTCATGAAGCCAAAAATGCTCGTGTCGGTCGGCGATCAGGTCAGGAGAGGCCAGCCCCTCTTCGAGGACCGCAAGAATCCGGGCGTCACCTTCACATCCCCCGGGGCGGGCGTGGTGAGCGCCGTGCACCGCGGCGACCTGCGCCGCCTGCTCTCCGTCGTCGTCACCCTCTCTGAGGGCGAGCGGGCGGGCGCCCTGCGCGCCGACGAGCACGTGGCGCTCGAGACCTACGCGGCGGTGCGCGAGCGCGGCGCCAAGGGCGCGGCGCCGGAGCAGGTGCGCGCCCTCCTCATCGAGTCGGGCCTGTGGACCGCGCTCCGCCGCCGCCCCTTCGGCACCGTCCCCGCCGCCACCGGCGACTGCGGCGCGCTCTTCATCACCGCTATCGACACCGCCCCCCTCGCGGCGGACGTCAAGGTGGTCCTCGAGGGCAAGCGCGACGACTTCAAGGAGGGCGTCATCGCCCTCGCCAAGCTCACCCATGGCCCCGTTTTCGTGTGCCAGGGCGAGGGCATCGACCTGTCGGCGGAGGCGAGCGAGGCCAAGAACGCCCGCGTTGAGACGTTCGTGGGCGCGCACCCCGCCGGCCTGGTAGGCACGCACATCCACGCGCTCTACCCCGTCAACCGCGAGCGCGAGGCGTGGCACATCGGCTACCAGGACGTGGTGGCGGTGGGGCGCCTGTTCAAGACGGGCGCGGTGGACGTGGAGCGCGTGGTGTCGCTAGCCGGCCCCGCCGTCCTCGACCCGCACCTCGCGCGCACGCGCCTCGGCGCTGAGGTCGCCCCGCTCGTGGCGGGCCAGGTCTCCCTCGCCGAGACGCGCCTCATCGACGGCTCCGTCTTCTACGGGCGCAGCCTCAGCGCGCACCCCGAGACCGAGGGCTTCCTCGGGCGCTATCGCGCGCAGGTCACGGCGCTGCTCGAGGGCCGCGACCGCGAGTTCCTCGGCTGGCTGCAGCCGGGCGGCGAGAAGTTCTCCGTCACCCGCGCCTTCTTCTCGTCGCTGATGAGCGGGCAGTACGGCGCGCGCCGCCTCTTTGACTTCACCACCAGCACCAACGGCTCGCACCGCGCCATGGTGCCGATCGGGCTCTTTGAGAAGGTGATGCCCCTCGACATCATGCCCACCTTCTTGCTCCGCGCCCTCCTGCAGGACGACCTCGAGCGCGCCGAGGCGCTCGGCTGCCTCGAGCTCGACGAGGAGGACCTGTCCCTCTGTACGTTCGCGTGCCCCGGCAAGGAAGACTACGGCGTGGCGCTCCGCCGCGCCCTCACCACTATCTGGAAAGAAGGCTAAGGCGATGAAGCTCATCCGCGACCTCCTCGACAAGCAGGCGCCCCTCTTCCACAAGGGCGGCCCCCTCGAGAAGCTCTACCCCATCTACGAGGCCAACGACACGCTGCTCTTCACCCCCGGCGAGGTGACCAAGGGCAACACGCACGTCCGCGACTCCCTCGACCTCAAGCGCCTCATGATCACCGTCGTGATCGCGCTGGTCCCCTGCCTGCTGATGGCCCTCTACAACACCGGCTACCAGGCCAACAACGCCATCAGCCTCGGCCACGCCGCCCCCATAGAGGGCTGGCGCACCGCCCTCTACACGCTGCTCTTCGGCAGCGACTTCACCCCCAACTTCATCCATAACGTGTTTCACGGCGCGCTGTGGTTCGTCCCCGTCATCCTCACGACCTTCGTGATCGGCGGGCACGTGGAGGTGCTGTTCGCCGTGCTCCGCAAGCACGAGATCAACGAGGGCTTCCTGGTCACGGGGTTCCTGTTCCCGCTCACGCTGCCCCCCACGATCCCCCTGTGGGAGGTGGCGCTCGGCATCATCTTTGGCGTGGTGCTCGCCAAGGAGGTGTTCGGCGGCACGGGCATGAACTTCCTCAACGTGGCGCTCACGGCGCGCGCGTTCTTGTTTTTCGCCTACCCCGCTGAGATCTCCGGCGACAAGGTGTGGATCGCCGCCAACATGCTCGACGGCTACAGCGGCGCCACCTGGCTCGCCGCCGCCGCCAGCGACGGCATGACGGGCCTCAGCGCCGTGTCGTGGTGGGACGCGTTCGTGGGGCTGATCCCCGGCTCCATGGGAGAGACGTCCGCCCTCGCGGCGCTGCTCGGCGCGCTGCTGCTGTCGCTCACGGGCATCGGCTCCTGGCGCATCATGCTCGGCGTGGCGCTCGGCACCGCCGCCACCGTGGGCCTCTTTAACGCCGTGGGCTCCGACACCAACCCCTTCTTCCACGTGCCCTTCTATTGGCACTACGTGCTCGGCGGCTGGGCCTTCGGGACCGTCTTTATGGCCACCGACCCCGTCACCGCCTCCTTCACCGACAAGGGGCGCTGGGTGTACGGCTTTGGAATCGGCGTGATGGTCTCTCTGGTGCGCGTGGTGAATCCCGCCTACCCCGAGGGCATGATGTTGGCGATCCTGTTCATGAACATGTTCGCGCCCTTCATCGACTATTTCGTCGTCCAGGCGAACATCAAGCGCCGCCAGGCGGGCTACGGCCGCCTGCAGGCGCAGGGCTAAGGGGGGACCGACCATGGAGTTCACAACCAACAAGACGATCACCTTCGCCGCCGTAGTGTGCCTCGTGTGCGGCGTGTTCGTGGCGGGCGCCGCCGTGGGGCTCAAGGAGCGCCAGGTGGAGAACGAGATTCTCGACCGTCAGCGCAACGTGCTCGAGGTGGCGGGCATCCAGACCGCCACCCCCGAGGAGCTCAAGGCCGCCTACGCCGCGCGCATCCAGATCGCCGAGGTGCCCCTCGTGCCCGGCGGCTGTGAGGGCGACAAGAAGGGCGGCAGGTCCCCCGCCCCCGCCGAGAACAAGGCCAAGGTGCAGCTGCTTCCCAACTGCGGCGAGGTCTTCTTGGTCAAGGACGCCAAGGACGCTCAGCGCGTGGAGACCATCATCGTGCCCGTGGAGGGCAAGGGGCTGTGGTCCACGCTCTTTGGCTTCCTCGCCCTCGACCCCAACGGCGTCGACATCAAGGGCCTCACGTTCTACAAGCACGGCGAGACGCCCGGCCTCGGCGGCGAGGTGGATAACCCCCGCTGGAAAGCCAAGTGGGTGGGCAAGAAGGCCTTTAAGCCCGGCGACGCCGCCCCCGCCCTCTTTGTGCAGAAGGGCAGCGCGCGCGACGAGTACAGCGTGGATGGCCTCTCCGGCGCCACCCTCACCTGCAACGGCGTCACCCACCTCCTGCGGTTCTGGCTTGAGCCAGAGCGTTTCGGCAGCTACCTCAAGAGCTTTAAGGGCTAAGGTGCACTCATGAGCGAGCCTACTAGCAGAGACGTCCTCCTCGACCCCCTCTTTAACCAAAACCCCATCGCCCTGCAGGTGCTCGGTATCTGCTCGGCGCTCGCGGTGACCACCAAGCTCGAGACGGCGCTGGTGATGTCGCTGGCGGTGACGGTGGTGACCGCCTTCTCCAACCTCGCCATCAGCCTCATCCGCAACCTCATCCCCCCGAGCATCCGCATCATCGTCCAGCTCACGGTGATCGCGTCGCTGGTGATCGTCACGGACCAGTTCCTCAAGGCCTTCCTCTTTGACGTCAGCAAGCAGCTCTCGGTGTTCGTGGGCCTCATCATCACCAACTGCATCGTGATGGGCCGCGCCGAGGCGTTCGCCATGAGCAAGCCCCCCGTCCTCAGCTTCATCGACGGCCTCGGCAACGGCGCCGGCTACAGCGTGGTGCTGATCAGCGTGGCGCTCGTGCGCGAGCTGTTCGGCAGCGGCAAGATCCTCGGCATGTCGCTCCTCCCCCTCACTAGCGAGGGCGGCTGGTACACCGCCAACGGCCTCCTCCTCCTCTCCCCGGGGGCCTTCTTCCTCATCGCCATCTTCATCTGGGTCCTCCGCACGCTCAAGCCTGAGCAGGTGGAGGCAGAGTAAGCGCTATGGAACACCTCATCAGCCTCGCGGTGAAGTCCATCTTCATCGAGAACATGGCCCTCGCGTTCTTCCTCGGCATGTGCTCCTTCATCGCCGTCTCCAAGAAGGTCGAGACCGCCATTGGCCTCGGCGCCGCCGTGGTCTTTGTGCTCGGCATCACCACGCCGCTCAACTGGGCGCTCTACAACCTCGTCCTGCGCGAGGGCGCCCTCGCCTGGGCCGGCGTGCCCGACAGCGACCTCAACTTCCTCACCTTCATGTCGCTCATCGCCACCATCGCGGCGAGCGTGCAGGTGGTGGAGATGGCGCTCGACAAGTACGCCCCGAGCCTCTACGCCTCCCTCGGCATCTTCCTCCCCCTCATCGCCGTCAACTGCGCCATCCTCGGCGCGGCGCTCTTTATGGTGGAGCGCGACTATGGCTTTGCGGAGAGCACGGTCTTTGGCTTTGGCTCCGGCCTCGGCTGGATGCTGGCCATCGTGGCGCTCGCCTCGGTGCGCGAGAAGCTGCGCTACAGTAACGTGCCGGCCCCCCTGCGCGGGCTCGGTATCACCTTTATCATCGCGGGCCTGATGGCGATCAGCTTTATGGCGTTCGCCGGTATTCAGCTCTAAGCCCGCTCACCAGGAGATCAAGAACATGGACGCAACATCGACGATCGTCTTAGGAGTCGCGGTCTTCATCCTGATGATCGTGGTCATGGTGGTCTTGCTGATGATCGCGCGCTCTAAGCTCGTGAACAGCGCGGCGGTGACCATCCGAATCAACGGCGGCGAGAAGGCGCTGAAGGCGTCGGCGGGCAAGTCCCTGCTCGGCATCCTCGGCGACGAGAAGATCTTTATCCCCTCCGCCTGCGGCGGTAAGGGGAGCTGTGGCGTGTGCAAGGTGCACGTGCACAGCGGCGGCGGCTCGATGCTCCCCACCGAGGAGGGGCACATCTCCCGCGGCGAGGCCCGCGAGGGCTGCCGCCTCGCGTGTCAGGTCAAGGTCAAGGCCGACATGGACATCGAGATCGAGCCCGAGGTCTTCGGCGTGAAGAAGTGGGAGTGCACCGTCTCGTCCAACCACAACGTGGCCACCTTCATCAAGGAGTTCAAGCTCGACCTCCCCAAGGGCGAGAGCGTGCCCTTCCGCGCCGGCGGCTACATCCAGATCGAGTGCCCGCCCCACGTGGCGAAGTACAGCGACTTTGAGGTGGAGCCCAAGTTCCGCGGCGACTGGGACAAGAACAAGATGTGGGACCTCGTGTCCGACGTGAAGGAGACGGTGACGCGCGCCTACTCGATGGCCAACTACCCGGGCGAGGAGGGCATCATCATGCTCAACGTCCGCGTCGCCACGCCCCCGTGGGACCGCGCCAAGGGCGGCTTCGCCGACGTGCCCCCGGGCGTCATGTCGTCGTTCATCTTTGGGCGCAAGCCCGGCGACAAGGTGACGATCTCGGGGCCTTTCGGCGAGTTCTTCGCCCGCGAGACGAGCAACGAGATGGTGTTCGTGGGCGGCGGCGCCGGCATGGCGCCCATGCGCTCGCACATCTTTGACCAGTTCAAGCGCCTCCGCACGCAGCGCAAGGTGTCGTTCTGGTACGGGGCGCGCTCGTTCCGCGAGACGTTCTACGTGGAGGACTTTGACGGCATCCAGCGCGAGTTCCCCAACTTCGTGTGGCACGTGGCGATGTCGGACGTGCTCCCCGAGGACGACTGGGGCAACGCCGAGGCGGCGAGCCGCCAGCCCCTCGGCTGCCAGAAGGGCTACAAGGGCTTCATCCACAACGTGCTGCTCAACGAGTACCTCAAGGACCACGAGGCGCCCGAGGACATCGAGTACTACCTGTGCGGGCCCCCGATGATGAACACCTCGGTGATCAACATGCTCGTCAACCTCGGCGTGGAGCGTGAGAACATCATGCTCGACGACTTTGGCGGCTGAGTGAGGCGCCGTCAGCTCCAGTCGCGCCGTCAGCTCCAGTAGCCGACCCCGCGCCCGTCGAGGCGCTCGGTGAGGAAGCCCCCGAGGGTGAGGCGGGGGCGGGCGCCCTCCACGGCGGTGACCCGGTGGACGAAGCGCCCCGAGTCAAACACCACGAGGTCCCCGGCGCTGAGCGGCACCTCCTCCTTGAGGTAGTCGCGCTCGAGCGCCTCGGTGTCCACGAAGCGGGTGGGGAGCATGGGCGGGTTGGGGTCGCTCCCCCAGAGGCCGTAGAGCGTGAGGGCGCCGCCGCCCTCGGGCGCCTGCAGGGTGAGGAACCAGCTCAGGGCGGTGTGGCGGCTGTACTCCTCGCCGAGCCCGGCGTACACGGGGAGGCGGTAGTGGGCGTCGTGGTGGGCGTAGATCTGGGTGCCGGGGTCGAGGGCGCGGAGGTTGAAGGGCAGCCAGGTCTCCGCGCCGCCCGCCGCGCCGCCCGGGAGCGCGTACGCGGGGGGGGCGGCGGGGCGCCCGCCGGCGAGCGCGCTGAGGAGCGCCGAGACGCGGGCCACGGGGTCGGCGCCGAGGGCGCCGCCCAAGAGCTCGCCGTAGCGGGCGCGCAGGCGCGCCGCGCCCTCGCGGTAGCGGTCGGGGGCGGGGCCGGTGAAGGCGGTGAAGCAGGGGGTGGCGGCGTCGCCGATGGTGCGGAGCTCGCCGCCGCGCATGCCGCGGTTGGGGGAGCCCCACTCCGCCGCGCTCAGCGCGCCGAGGCGCGCCGCCGCCGCCGCCGCCTCCTCGGGGCGCAGGGCGCCGCGCAGGACGACGCCGCTGAGCTCTTGTTGATAGACGCGCGCGAGCCAGTCGGGGGCGGCGGGGGCGGGGGTGAGGTCGGCGGGGGTGAGGTCGGCGGGGGTGAGGTCGGCGGGGGTGAGGGTCTTGAGGATGATGGGGTGACCGAGCTGGGTCATGGGGTGAGGGGCTCTCTGCGCTTCTGCGCGGGG
>VGTA01000086.1 GCA_016874875.1 Deltaproteobacteria bacterium
CTATTGGCCAGACTCAGATCATCAAAGCTCGATGATGTCAGCGTCTAGCTCCCCTCACCCCTTCACCCCCCCCGCCGTCAGCCCCCCCACCAGCTGCCGCTGCAGCGCAAAGAACAACGCCATCACCGGCGCGCTCACCAAGAGCGCCCCCGCGGCGAAATACCCCCACTCCGCGCTGAACTCCCCCACGTACTGCTGAAGGCGCACAGGGAACGTGTAGGCGCGCTCATCGCTCATAAAGGTCGCCGCCAAGATGTACTCGTTCCAGGCGGTCATAAAGCTAAAGAGGGCGGTCACGGCGAGGGCGGGGCGGCTGAGGGGGAGGACCACGCGCCAGAAGAGCGCCACGGGCCCCGCCCCGTCCATGAGCGCGCTCTCCTCGATCTCGCGGGGCAGGGTGTCGAAGTAGCCCTTGAGATTCCACACGCAGAAGGGGACGGCGGTGGCGCTGTAGACCAGGACCAGCCCGGCGACCTCGTTGAGCAGCCCCAGGGCGTCCACGAGGTAGTAGAGCGGGATCATCATCAGCGTGCCCGGGAACATCTGCGTCACCAAGAGCGCCCCGAGCGCGGCGCGGCGGGCGGGGAAGCGGTAGCGGCTGAGGGCGTAGGCGGCGGTGGCGGAGAACAGCACCCCCACGAGCGTGGTGAGCGCCGACACCCACACCGAGTTGAACGCCTGCCGCCAGAACAGCGGCGCGCCCACCACCGCCTCAAAGTTGCTCAGACTCCACGCCTCGGGCAGCGGGCTGAGCGAGAGGTCAAAGGACTGCGCGGGGCGGAGCGCCATCTTCACCACCCAGAGCGCCGGCACGAGGGTGAGGGCGGTGAAGGGGAGCAGCAGCAGGTGCGGCCACGCGCGCGCCCACGCCCCGCGCGGCGCGCCCTCCTCGTCGTGGGCGGGGGAGTGGGGGGCGGGGGGGCTCACCCGTACACCTCCTCAGCGGCGCGCGTGAGGCGCTGCGTGAGGCGCGCGTAGGCGAGCAGGATCACGAACACCACCAGCGAGTAGGCGGCGGCGTAGCCGTAGCGGTCCTGCTCGAAGGCCCAGCGGTACGCCTCGGTGATGAGGATGTCGGTGGCGCCGCCGGGCTGCCCGCCGCTCACGAGGTAGATGACGTTGAACATGTTGAAGGTCCACACGGAGCCGAGGACGACGGCGGGGGAGAGGGCGGGGGCGAGGAGCGGGAGGGTGATATGCCGAAAACGCTGCCACGGGGTGGCGCCGGCGAGGTCAGCGGCCTCGTAGAGGTCGCGCGGCACGCTCTGCAGCGCCCCGAGGCTCACCACCATCATAAAGGGGAAGCCGAGCCAGGTGTTGGTGGCGACGTTGGCCGCCATCGCCCCCCAGAAGCTCCCCATCCACGCCACGGGCTCGAGCCCGAGGGCGCCGAGGGCGTGGTTGATGAGCCCGTACTGCTGGTGGAACATGCCGCGCCAGATGAGGGCGGTGATGTAGCTCGGAATCGCCCACGGCACGATCAGCAGGGCGCGGTAGATACCCCGTAGCCGCAGCCCGCCGCGGTTGAGCAGGAGCGCGAGGGTGAGGCCGAGGGTGGTGTGGAGCGCCACGTTGAGGACCGTCCACAGGACGGTGACGCCGAGGGTGAAGTAGAAGTTGAGCGGGTGCGTGAGGGCGTAGTCGCCGCCGCTGAGAATCTCCACGAAGTTCTGCAGCCCCACCCACACGAGCTCCCCGCGCTGGTGGCGCGTGAAGGCGAGGGCGACCCCGAGGGCGAAGGGCACAAAGACGAGCAGCCCCACGCTCAGCAGGGTGGGCGCGAGGTAGGCGTAGGCGAGGCGGTGCGGGCTGGCGCGCCCGCGCGTGAAGAGGTGCGCCACGCCGAGGGCGAGCCAGGGGAGGGCGGCGGTGAGGGGGGCGAGGGCGGCGAGGGGGAGCGCGGGGGCGGCGGCGCCCCCGAGGGCGGCGGCGAGGGCGGCGCCCTGCCCCTCGAGGGCGGCGGCGTGGAGGAGGGCGGGGGCGCCGGCGGCGGCGCTCGCCAGCGCGGCGGCGGCGAGTCCGGCGCCCCGCGCGCCCCCCCCCCGCCGCGCTACGAGCACCCAGGTCGCGAGGGCGGCGAGGGCGCCGCCGAGGAGCGCGCCCCAGGGCAGCGGGCGCGGGGCGAGAGGGGTGGCGCGCGTCACGAGGCGCGCCTCCCCCTCCCCCGTCGCCCCCCGCCGCCACGCCGCCCCCCCCGCCGCCGTCCACGCCTCGCGCGGCGCCCAGTAGGCGTCAAACCACTCCTTGTCGGTCACGCGCGCCGCCCCCCCGGCGCCGTCGAGGTGGAGCAGGGGGCGCAGGTAGCCGGGGGCGGAGGCGGGGGCGGGGGCGGGGGCGGGGGCGAGGCGGCGCGCCTCCACCCGCGCGCCGAGCGCGGCGAGGGCCTGGGCCTGCGGCGCGCCGGGCGGGGGCGCGCTCACCTCCGCCGCCAGCCACGCCGTGAGCGCCCCCGCGTGGTAGCGGCTCGCCTGCGTCAGGGCGACCGCGGAGAGGGCGAGCGAGGCCACGGCGGCGAGGGCGGGCGCCACGAGCCCCTGAGGGCGCGCGGGGGGCGAGGCGAGCGGCGACATCAGCGCCCCCCCTCCGCCGAGTCGCCTAGACTCGACTCCCGCAGGCTCGCCGCGAGCGCCCGGCGCGCCTCCTCAAAGGCGACCTCCGGCGATTCTCCATAGACCACAGATGACGAGAGGGCGCGCTGGAGCGGCGTCCACGCCGCCCGCATCGCCGGCGCCCCGCTCATGGGCGCGGCGCGCTCGAGCTGCGCGCGGAAGGCGCGCAGCCACGGGTCCGCGAGCGCCCCCGGCTCCTCGTAGGGGGCGCGGCGCGCCGCTAGCTGCCCCGCGGCGAGGCGCGCGCGCGCCTCCTCCTCGCCGGCGAGCGCCCGCATGAGCGCCAGCGCCCCCGCCGGGTCCCGCGCCCGCGACGACATCATCACCGCCTCCACGCCTAGGTAGGGCGCGAGGGGGCGCCCCGTCTCGCTCAGCGTGGGCAGCGGCGCCACCCCCCAGTCGCTAAAGCCCGCGAGGTCCCCGCGCAGCCACGGCCCGCTCACCAAGAACGCCAGGCGCCCCCCCCTAAAGAGCTCCGAGGCGAGGGCGCCGTTGACCTCCGCGGGCACAAGCCCCTCCTCCACGCGCGCCCGCAGGTACCGCGCGCTCGCCACCGCCGCCCCCGCCCGCCCCTCGAGGTCGAGGGCGTCGCCGCCATGGGCGTGGAGCCAGGGGGCGTGGAAGTAGAGGCTGCTGAGCTCGGGGGCGGCGAGGCCCCACGGCGGCGTCGCCCCCGCCGCCGCCGCCGCCGCCCGCGCCCCCCGCGCCGCCGCCCACAGCGCGTCGGTGGTGCTGGGGGGGGCCGGCACGAGGCCGCGGTGGTAGAAGAGGGCGAGCGTCTTGCACGAGAGGGGGAGGCCGTAGAGGTTGCCCTCGTGCTCGAGCGCCTCGACGGTGGGGGTGAGGAGGGCGGCGCGCTCGTCGGCGCTCACCCAGAAGCCGAGCGGCTCCACGAGCCCCGCCGCCGCCCAGTCGCCGAGGCGGTCGTGGGCGAAAATAAAGACGTCGGGCCCGTTGCCGCGCGCGGCGGCCGCCTGGAGCTTGTTGGGGAAGGCGCTGTAGGGGAGCGCGAGGGTCGAAACCGCCTGCCCCGTCCGCTCCTCAAAGCGCCGCGCCGCCCGCTCGAGGGCGGCGCGCTCCTCGCCGCGGTAAGCGTGCCACAGCCGGATGGGCGGGCGCCCGCCGCCCCCCGCGCCGGCGCCCCCCGGCGCCCCCGCCTCCCCCGGCGCGCACCCGAGGGCGTTGAGGGTGAGGAGGGTGAGGAGGGTGAGGAGGGTGAGGAGGGTGAGGAGGGCGCCGACGGCGCGGCGGGGCGCGAGGGGCGCGAGGGGCGCGAGGGGCGCCGGGGAGGCGGGGCGGGCGGGGAGGGCGGGGGGGGCGGCGGGGGGCGTCACGTGAGACTCTCCCCCTCCTCATCGGCCCAGAACCACCGCAGGGCGCTCGAGGGAAACGAGAGGCCCACCACCTCCCCGCGCGCCGCCGGGGGGCGCCCCTCCACGCGCGCCACCACGCGCACCCCCGCCGGCGCCCCACCGGCGCTCAGCGCCACGCAGTGGAGGAGGGACTCGCCGCCGAGCGCCTCCACCACCTCCACCACCGCCCGCCACGCGCCCTCCGCCGGCGCCCCCAGGCGCACCTCGTGGGGGCGGACGCCCACCTCGAGCGCCTCGGGGAGCGCGGGCCGCGCCGCGAGGGCCGCGCGGGCCGCCGGGGGCAAGGGCAGCGCGAGGGCCGCCCCCGCCTCCGCCCCGAGCACCACCGCCGCGCCCTCCCCCACCCCCGCCTCCCCCGCCCCCGCCTCCCCCGCCCCCGCCCCCGCCTCAAGGCGCCCCCGCCAGAGATTCATGGCGGGGCTGCCGATGAAGCGGGCCACGAAGCGGTTGCGGGGGTGGTCGTGGAGGTCGAGGGGGGCGCCCACCTGCTGCACCACCCCCGCCCGCATGAGCACCACGCGACTCGCCAGCGTCATCGCCTCCACCTGGTCGTGCGTCACGTAGAGGCTCGTCGCCCCCAGCTCGGCGTGCAGGCGGCTGAGCTCCACGCGCATCTGCGCCCGGAGCTGCGCGTCGAGGTTGGAGAGGGGCTCATCAAAGAGGAGGACGCGGGGGCGGCGGGCGAGGGCGCGGGCGATCGCCACGCGCTGGCGCTGCCCCCCCGACATCTGCTTGGGGCGGCGCGGCAGCAGGTCGCTGATCTCGAGGCGCCGCGCCACGTCCCGCACCCGCGCCTCGATCTCGGCGGCGGGGAGGCGCTGGAGGGTGAGGGCGAAGGCGATGTTGTCGAAGGCGGTCATGTGGGGGTAGAGCGCGTAGGACTGAAACACCATGCCCACGCCGCGGTCCTTGGGGGCGCGCTCGTTCACGCGCTCCCCCCCGATTCGCAGCTCGCCGGCGGTGATCTCCTCGAGCCCCGCCACCATGCGCAGGGTGGTGCTCTTGCCGCACCCCGAGGGACCGAGCAGGGCGATGAGCTCCCCCGGCGCCACGTCGAGGTCCACGGCGCGGACGGCCTCGTGGCCGTTGGGGTATCGCTTGCTGACCCCGTTGAGCGAGACTGACGTCATAGGGGGGGACTCCTCTCAGCGCTGCGTGCGCTGAATGAGCGTAGAGGAGGGGGCGCGGGGGGTCAACTTGAAGCTGCAGGGGGCGACGCGCCTTGACCTCCGCGCCGAGAGCCCGTAGACTCTGCGTCGCGCTCGACCCCGCGCGGGAGAGAGAGACCTGATGCCGACAGACTGGGAGCGACCTCTGAGCTGCGGTGGTGCATCGCCCCGGCGGCGAAGCCGAGCCCGCTTACCGTCGCTCACCCCCTTTAAGGAGAGGTCTCATCGGCTTACCCAAGCGCGGGGCCGCGCGCACCTCTTCTCTTCAGATTAAGACGCCACACCCCAGCGAGGTGCGCCTATGACCACGCCCATGACCCGAGTCATCGCGGTGGTGAACCAAAAAGGGGGCGTGGGCAAGACCACGACCGCCGTCAACCTCAGCGCGGCGCTCGCCCTCAAGGGCAAGCGTGTGCTGGTAGTGGACCTCGACCCGCAGGGCAACTGCACGAGCTCCTTTGGCGTCGCCAAGGACCTCCTCGCGCGCCACGCCTACCACCTGCTGCTCGGGCACGCCACCCTCAGCGAGGTGGCGGTGCCCACGGCGGTGAGCGGGCTGACGCTCATCCCCACCAACACCGACCTCGCGGGGGCGGAGGTGGAGCTGGTGTCGGAGCTCGGGCGCGAGGGGCGCCTCGCGCACGCCCTGCGCGGCGCCATGGGCGCCTATGACCTCGTGCTCATGGACTGCCCGCCGTCCCTCGGGCTCGTGACTCTCAACGCTCTCACGGCGGCGGACGGGGTGCTCGTGCCCCTGCAGTGTGAGTTCTTCGCCCTCGAGGGCGTCAGCCAGCTCCTCCGCACCCTCGAGCTCGTGCAGGCGCGCATTAACCCGCGCGTGTCGCTGACCGGGGTGGTGCTCACCATGTACGATAAGCGCAACAAGCTCACCCACCAGGTGCGCGAGGAGGTGGTGCGCTACTTTGGGGAGCGGCTGTTCGCGACGCAGATTCCCCGCAACGTGCGCCTCAGCGAGAGCCCGTCCCACGGCAAGCCCGTGGCGCTCTATGACGCGCGCTCCGCGGGCGCGGAGGCCTATGCCGCCCTCGCCGACGAGTTCATCGCCCGCGCGATGGGGGGGGCGCCGTGAGCGCGCTCGGGCGCGGGCTCGGCGGCGGGCTCGGCGCGCTGATTCCGGGCGCCCCGAGTCGGGCGGCCCCCTTCGAGGTGCCCCACGGCCTGCTCGAGCCCGACCCCGCGCAGCCCCGCCGCCGCTTTGACGAGGAGGCGCTCGGGGAGCTCGCCGCCTCGATTCGCGCCCACGGGGTCCTGCAGCCCATCGTGGTGCGCGAGGTGGGGGGGGGGCGCTACCGCATCATCGCCGGCGAGCGGCGCTGGCGCGCGGCGGCGCGCGCCGGCCTCGCGCGCGTCCCCATCGTGTGCCGCGAGGCGAGCGACGCGGAGGCCTTTGAGCTGGCGATCCTCGAGAACATCCAGCGCGCTGACCTGAGTCCCATCGAGGAGGCCGCCTCCTTCGCGCGCCTGCTCGGGGAGTTTGGGCTGTCGCAGGAGGACGTGGCGGCGCGGACGGGCAAGAGCCGCGCGGCGATCTCCAACGCCGTGCGCCTGCTGCGCCTCCCCGACGACCTCCGCGCCCAGGTGGACTCCGGCGCCCTCACCGCCGGGCACGGGCGCGCCCTGCTCGCGCTCGAGCGCGAGGAGGACCAGCGCACCCTCGCGGCCCTCATCGCGGCGGAGGGCCTGAGCGTCCGGCGCGCGGAGTCGTGGGCAGCGGCGCGGGCGCGCGCCGGGGGGGCGCAGACCGCTGGGCAGACCGCTGGGCAGACCGCTACCGCTGGGCAGACCGCTGGGCAGACCGCTGGGCAGACCGCTGGGCGGACCGCTGGGCGGACCGCTGGGCAGATTTCTGCGCAGCCTCCCGCGCAGCCTCCCGCGCAGCCTCCCGCGCAGCCTCCCGCGCAGCCCGCGCTGGGGAGCGCGCCGGGGGGGGCGCCGGCCCCCGCGGCGGGCGCGGGCGCCCTCCCCTCGGACGCAGAGGCGCGCCGGGCGGCGGTCCGCGCCCTAGAGGAGTCGCTCTCGGAGGAGCTGCGCCGCGCCGTGCGAATCTCGCTGAGTCCGCGCGGCGGGGGTCAGCTCACGCTGTCGTTCGGGGAGGACGGAGACCTGCTGCGCTTAGCGGAGTTCTTGGGGCGCCGCTGGTAGGGGCGCCGCGGGTAAGGGCGCCGCGGGTAAGGGCGCCGCGGGTAGGGGCGCGCCTCGCCGCGTGCTTCACGTGAAACATCTCACCCGTGACGCGCCCCGCGCCTCAGCCCTCCTCCCCTTCCTCCTCGCCGCCGCGCGCGTCCAGCGCGCGCATCGCCGCCCGCAGCTCCTCCTCCTGCCCCTTCGTCAGCCCGCCGAGCGCCTGCACCGCGTCGCGGAGGCGCGCGCGGGAGAGGTCGCGCCCCAGGACGCGCATCGTCTCAAAGATCGGGGTCGCGCTCTTGCGCCCCGTGATCGCCGGGAAGAAGGGCGCCAGCAGGTCCTTGAGCTTCACGTCGAGCTCCACGGCGCAGGAGCGCAGGGCGCCCTCGATCCCCTCCGTGGTCCACGCGGAGAGCTGATCGAGGCGCCACATCCCCCACGCCAGGCACCGCTTGACCCCCTCCGCGTCGAGCTTCTTGCTCTCGTAGAGGGCGGGGTCCACCTCGATGTGCCCGCTCAGGAAGTACCCCGAGAAGGGCCCGATGTCGCTTAGGCGCTCAAGGCGTGGCTGCAGCATCGGGAGAATCTCCTTCATGTAGCCCGCGTTCAGCGCCCAGGATGCCAGGCGCGCCGCGAGGGCGTCGACGCTGAGCTCCTCGCGGAGCCAGCGCCCGTTCAGCCAGTTGAGCTTGGCGATGTCGAAGATGGGTCCCCCCAGCGAGATGCGCGCGAGGTCAAAGTGCTCGATCATCTGCGCGAGCGTGAACTTCTCCTCCTCGTTGGGCATCGACCACGCCATGCGCCCGAGGTAGTTGAGGAGCGCCTCGGGGAGGATCCCCACGCGCTGGTAGTAGGTGATGCTGGTGGGATTCTTGCGCTTGGAGAGCTTGCTCTTGTCGGGGTTGCGCAGCAGGGGGAGGTGACAGAGCTGCGGGGGGCGCCAGCCGAACGCCTCATAGAGGCGCAGGTGCTTGGGGGCGGAGGTGATCCACTCCTCGCCGCGAATCACATGCGTGATCTCCATGTCGTGGTCATCCACCACGTTGGCGAGGTGGTAGGTGGGCATGCCGTCCGACTTGAGGAGGACCTGCATGTCCACCTGATCCCACGCGATCTCGATCTCGCCGCGGAGGAGGTCATGAATCACGCACATGCCCTCGCGGGGCACCTTGAGGCGCACCACGGACGGCGCCCCCGCCGCCAGCTGGGCGGCGACCTCCTCGGCGGTGAGGTGCAGGCAGCGCCCGTCATAGCCCAGCTTGCCCGTGCCCGCCGCCTGCTGCGCCGCGCGCATCTGGGAGAGGCGCGCGTCGTCACAGAAGCAGCGGAACGCCTCGCCGCGGTCGAGTAGCACCTGCGCGTGCCGCGCGTAGAGCGCGCTCCGCTCGCTCTGGCGGTAGGGGCCGTGGGGGCCGCCCACGTCGGGGCCCTCGTCCCAGGAGAGCCCGAGCCAGCGCAGGGAGCTCAGAATCATCGCCTCCGACTCAGGCGTGGAGCGCGTCTGGTCGGTGTCCTCGATTCTGAGGAGGAACTGGCCGCCGTGCTGCTTGGCGAAGCAGTAGTTGAAGAGCGCGACGTAGGCGGTGCCCACGTGGGGGTCGCCGGTGGGGGAGGGGGCGACGCGGGTGCGGACGGTCATGGGGGCTCCTGAGGGGAGGTCGAGGGGGCGGCGCACGACGCGCGGCGAGAGGCGAGAGGGGAGCGGCGAGATGGGAGCGGCGGGCGACTCGGCGAGGCGGCGCCCGGAGGACGCGCGAGCGTCTGATACTCAAGTCTCCGTGAAATCTCAAGGGGGCGCCGCGGGCGTCGGGGGGGGCGGGGGAGTTTGCTTCACGTGAAGCAATCTAGCGCCGCGCGGCTGGAGAGCGGGGGAGAGGGGAACTGAGGAGTTTGCTTCACGTGAAGCAAACCCGTCAGCGCCGCGCCGCGCCACGCGCCACGCG
>VGTA01000087.1 GCA_016874875.1 Deltaproteobacteria bacterium
GCGCCTGATAGGTCTCGCGGAACTGCGTGAGCTGCATCGTCGTCTCCTCGCGGACGGAGGTGAGCATCGCAGGCACCACATGGAGGCTCTGCTCCACCTCGATCCGCGCCTGGCGGAGGATCTCGGCGGCCTCGCGGGCGAGGGTGTGGGTGAAGCCCTCAAACATCTTATGGGTGTCCTCGCGCACCTTCTCGAGCATCTCGGCGGAGCGCTGGGCGCTGATCTCAAAGGCGCGGTGCTGCTTGGCGAGGATCTCGTTTGATTTTGTGAGCGTATCGCTGAGGAAGTTAGCGTACTTTTGGAGCTCCGCGTAGGTCGCCTGCTGCGTCTCTCGCATGCTCTCAAGCGAATCGTGGATCGAGGCGCTCAGGCGCGTGAGGTCGTCGCTCGTGATCTTGACGGCGGACACGAGGGTCTGCGTCGTCTCGTCTGAGCGCGCTAGCTGCGTGGCCAGGTCGCGGATCTGACCCGTGATGGGGAGGAAGACCCGCGTGTTGAGCTCGTCGATCACCGAGCGGAGCATCTCCTCGCGCTGGTTCTCGTGGGACTGGCGCAGGTCGCGGACCTCGCTCGCTAGCCTCTCGAGCGGAGGGCTCATGTGGTTGATCACGCTCTGCTCAAGGCTGCGCCCGATCTCTGCGCCGAGTCTGTCGAGGTTAAATCCTCGAGCGGCGTCGGCGAGCAGGTCAACGGAGGCGGACATCTGCAACACGACTGCGCTCATCTCGCGCGCCACCTCTGGACTCTGTGCTCGCTCGATGCGCGCGAGCATCTCTATGGGCGTGATGAGGCGCTGTGTCTGCTTGGGGTCTTTATGAATCGCTGCGTAGATTTTCTGGAAGTGATTTTTTACGCTGTAGTGTACAGCAGACTGCACGACGGTTAAGAGCGCTGACGCAGAAACGCCCCAAAGTGATGTTTCAAATGCATACGACATGTTGCCAATCAGGTTTTTAGCGCCTTCTAAAAGCTTTTCATCTGATGTGTTGATGTCCGCAAGCCCTTTGGACATGCCGATAAACGTACCAAGAAGGCCTAACAATGTGCATATTGTTATGCCAGCATTAATATTTGTTAGGCGTGGATAGGTCAAGTCACCTGAAAGTGCGACCAAGTCAAATTCACGGAGTTTGCTTTTGTTAATAACCTCATCAGGTGTGATGTTCTTATAGCGTAGATCTCTGAGACTCATGATGAGTGAGAGTACAAAAAAAGCTAAGGTTATTAAACCTATGCTATTGCTAAGCAATGATATAAAAAAAGAAAACATTTTAACCCCTAATCAAGTGTTTATTTCGGCACCTTGTGCACAGGAATATGCGCCGCATGATCATACCGCCCCACCAACCGCCTCAAGCGGATCAAGAACGTCCCCGGCATCTCCTCGCTCAGCTCCAAATCCACCCACTCAGCATGAAAGCGAATCAAACGCAGCTGTCTCAGGTCTTTCAGGCTCCTCAGCTCCTCACGCAGAGCATCAGACCCCGGCACCCCCTCAAGGCCGTGCCACTGGTGATTAATGAAGTGAATGTCCGCCACGAGACGCTCAAACGACTCACGTGGATCATAAAAAGAGTAATCTGATTCAACACCCATGACAGCACCTCACGCTCTTCACGAGGATGCGTTCATACACCACGCTATCAAAAAGTCAACATCCTCAACGCCCCCCCCTCAGCGCCCCACCACCCCGTCCAGATTCAAGAAGATGTTAAACCCGCTCCCCCCCAGCTCCAGCCGAAACGTCTCCGCCGACATCTGCGCCTTCTTATTATTCGGCAGGTTCATCTCATCATAATTCAGCGTAAACTCAGACACATCGATCACATCGCGCATAAAATCCCTGTTCAGCCACGAGTCCTCCGACTCCGCCAAGAACCCAAACGCGCCCTCCCCCCGCTCCACGCGGATGCCCTGCGCCGCGAGCGCCACGCCGCCGTCGCCCACGCTGGCGCCGAGCTCGGCCACGAGCTCCGCGGAGCCGCAGAGGAGGCCCTCTGAGCGCCACGGGGTGAAGCCCGCGGTGAGGAGCCCCGAGGCGCGCGAGGACTGCTCGAGGGTGGAGAGGGTGACCTCGAAGGCGCTGTTGACGCCGAGGGCGTCGAGGTCCTCGCCGGCGGCGGGGGGGGCGGTGGCCTCGCCCTCGCCGCTGTAGGTGCGGGCGATGTGGCCCTCGCGCATCATGCGCTGCACCATCACCTGCACCAGCTCGGGGTGAATCTGCAGCCCGAGGTCGGCGCCCTCGGGGAGGGCGGGCGCGAGGGCGACGGCGGAGGAGAGCGGGCGCACGAGGTTGGCGAGCAGGCGGATGTCGCCGTCGCCGATCTGCCAGGGGTCGAGCGCGAAGAGCTCCACGGCGCCGTAGCCCTGACGCGGATGTCGACTCGCTCGAAGGTGGAGCGGTCGAAGTCGCCAAACACCCTCGTCCGCTCTAGCCCCTCGGGCTCCATGCGGATCGGCAGCTGGAAGCGCGCCTCGCCCTCAGCGCCGATGGTGAAGCCCGCCGCGCTCACCGCGAGCCCAAAGCCGACCTCGGCGGTGATGCAGGTGGGGCAGCCCTCCACCGCCTCGATCTGGATCAGCGGCACCTCCGGTGACACCTCCGCGCTCACGTCAAACCCGAGCGCTGAGCCGAGGCTCACATCGAGGGGGTCGATGTGGGTGTCCGCCACCTCCCGCAGCAGGCGGTTGAGGGCGTCCTGGCTCACGATGAGCGACATCGGGTAGGGGCCCTCCTCCGCCACCTCCTCAGCCCGCCTGCGCCGCCCCGAGCGCGAGGGCGATGGGGGCGGTGAGGGCGGTGAGGGGGCGGGGGGCGCGGGAGGGGGGGCGCGGGGGGTGGCGCATGGGGGTGCGAGCTCCTGATGGTGGAGGGAGTGGTGGGCGTGCGGCGGCGCGCCGGCGGGGTGGAATCTTTGACTCTGTCTGTACTCTCTCACTATCGTTTTTTCACAGCATCTCCCTCGATACTTGCCAGCGCGCAGCGCGGCGCCCCTTCATCCTCTGCTCTGAGCTCACGAGGTTCTCCATGCCCAACCACGCCGCCGGCGCTCACGGCGCCGCCCTCCGCGCCGCCCTCCGCGCCTCCCTCTGCGTCACCCTCTGCGCCGCCGCGGGCGCGTGCGCTGGCACCGAGGCGGAGTCGTCCGACGTCTCCTCCCGCGAGAAGCTCGTCGACGGCCAGCCCACCCGCTCCCGCCCCGAGATCGCCTTCTTCAACATCATCACGGACGCCAAGCGGGGCTTTTGCACCGCCACGCTCATCCGCCGCAACGTCGTCATCACCGCGGCGCACTGCATCGACTACCTGTCGGGGGTGCAGGGGTGGGGCAACATCCAACTCGACAGCGGCTCCGACTACCCGATCATCGGCGCCATCTCCTTTTCGGAGGAGCTGGGCGCCGCCGACATCGCCCTCATGGAGCTGAGCGGCGCCGTGCCGGGCGTCCTAGCCACCCCCACCTACATCGAGTCCTCCGTCCCCCCCGTCGGCACGCCTGTGACGATCTTTGGCTACGGCTGCACGGAGCGCCAGGGGATGACCGGCGGGGGGACCAAGCGCCGCATCTCGTTTAACGTCGGCACGCGCTCCTCTAACCTCTGCCCCGGCGACTCCGGCGGCCCCGTGGTGCGCGGCGAGGACGGCGGCATTGTGTGGATCAATAGCGCCTATTATGATACGGTCAACGGCGCTGACATCTACGGGGAGGCGGCGGTGAACTCGGAGGCCCTCAACGCGCTCGCGGACATGATCTCGACGCAGGGGACCGCCGCCACCCTCAGCTACCTCGGCGCGCAGGGGGGCGGCGGGCAGCAGGGCGGCGGGCAGCAGGGCGGCGGGCAGCAGGGCGGCGGGCAGCAGGGCGGCGGGCAGCAGGGCGGCGGGCAGCAGGGCGGCGGGGCGCCGATCTACTCGTGCGCTGAGCTCTGGCAGTGCGCGCTCGACTGCAACGCCAATGAGGACTGCATCTCGAGTTGCGGGAATCGCACTCAGGACCAGGCGGCGGTCACGCAGGCGATCAACCTTGAGACCTGCATCAACAACAGCGGGTGCGCTGACGTCTCGTGCGTGGAGCAGCGCTGCTACAGTGAGGTCGTGGGCTGCGGCTTTGAGGTGAGCGGCGGGGGCTATGACGACGGCGGCTATGGCGACGGCGGCTATGGCGACGGGGGCGCGGGCGGCGGGGGCGCGGGCGGCGGGGGCGGCGGCGCGGGCGTGCAGGGGTGGCGGGACTGCTCGTCGCTCTATGACTGCGTCGCCGCCTGCGCTGATGACTCCTGCACGGCGTCCTGCTTCGCGGAGGCGACGCAGGAGGCGCAGGGGCGCGTGAGCGCGCTCATCACGTGCTATAACGGGAACTCGTGCCAGCGCTTTGACGACTACCTGTGCATGCAGCAGGAGTGCCCGGCGGACTTCCAGGCCTGCTTTCAGTGAGCGCGCCCTGCGCTCAGGGCGCTAGCGTGGCGATCACCTCGCCGATGCGGATCGGCTGACCGTCGCGCAGGGGCGCGAGCGCCACGCGCGGGTTGGCGAAGAGCACGATGGCGGTGGAGCCGAGGTGGAAGGTGCCCTGCTCGGCGGCGCGCGCCACGGCGATGGGGGGGGCGTAGCGCTTGAGCTCGCGCGGGCGCCCCTTGTTGGTGACCAGCGCGTCGTCATACGCCATGGTCATGTGCCCCACCGAGGTGGCGCCCACCATGATGGTCGCCACGGGTCCGAGGGGGCTCTCCACGTAGGTGACCACGCGCTCGTTGACGCAGAACAGCCGCTCCACGTTCTGCACCGCCGCCGCGTTCACCGGCCACAGCGCGCCGGTGATGTACTGCGCCTTCACGAGGTCGCCCTCCACGGGGTGGTGGACGCGGTGGTAGTCGCGTGGACTCAGGTACACGGTGCACCACGCGCCGCCCTCGAAACGCGCCACCTCCTCGGGGTCGTCGAGCAGGTCGGCGAGGGCGAAGTCGCGGCCCTTGCACTGGATGAGCCGCCCGCGCGCGATCTTCCCAGAGTTGAGCACGTGCCCGTCGGCGGGGCTCACCGCCACGCCCTCGCGGGCGTCGATGGCGTGCGTGCCGGGCTTCACCGCGCGCGTGAACAGCGCGCCGAGGTTGGGGTACTCCTCGATGGGCAGCGCCGCCTCGTCCATGTTGAGGCGGTAGCGCGCGGCGAACCAGCGCATCACCGCGAGGCTGAAGGCGCGCGGCAGGCGGGCGGTGACGAGGACGCTCAGGAGGCGGCTCCAGGCCTTCTTGGGGAAGAAGCGCAGCAGGGCGATGGCGAGCTTGCCAGAGCCGCCCTTGCGGAGCTCCTGCGGGGGGGGGGGGGGGTCTGCGCTCATAGGGCGCTCCCTTCTGCGGCGCCCTCAGCGCTCGTCGTCTTGTTCGTCTTGTTCGTCTTGTTCGTCTTGTTCGTCTTGTTCATCTTGTTCATCTGGGTCATGATCGAGCCCCGCGTAGTACAGCGCCTCCGAGGGCTGCGCCGCGGCGAGCGACTCGTCGTCGAGCGACACGAGCTCCTCTCCCTCGGGCGCCTCGCTCGCGCGCGGCGCGGCGCGCTCCTCGGGGGTCACGCCCTCCACCCACAAGAGCGGCGTGAAGCGCGGGTCGAGGCGCGCGGCGTCCACGCCGCCCACCTGCTCGCGCAGCTCGCTGAGGAGGGCGAGGGGGGCGGTGGCGGTCACGCCGCCGAGGGTGCGCCACCACGACACGACGGCGGGCTCGAGCGCGGGGTCGGCGGCGCGGGCGGCGAGGGCGCGCGCCTCGGCGAGCGTGAGGGGGCGAGCGCCCGCGCCCGCGGCGCCGGCCGCGGAGGGGGCGCGCGCGAACGCCGCCACCAGCTCCGCTCCCAGCCCCAGCCCCTCGGGGAACGGCGAGCCCGCCGGGCGCGCGCCCTCGGCGACGGCGGCGAGGAGGTCGGCGCGCAGGCGCTGGGACACCCCCACGAGGTCCGCCACCAGCTCCGCGCCCTCGCGGGCGAGGCGGCAGTCGGCGAGCGTCTGCAGCGGGGCGCCGCGCCGCCCCTCTGGGTGCTCGCCGAGGAGCGCCTCGGCGAGCGGGCGCACGCGCGGCAGGTCCCACAGCGCGCCGGCGGGGTCGTCGCCGCGGCGGAGCGCCCCCTCCACGCGCCACACCGGGCGCGCCGCCTCCACCATCTGCTCGTAGCCCACGCGGAACAGGTAGTTGAGGTGGTGCCGCGCGAGGAGTCCGGCGTCGAGGGCGGCGGGCGCCGCCGGGCCGTTGAGCAGCTCGAGGGCGATGTGCAGGCCCGCGCGCAGGCGCAGGAGCGACGCGCGCTGCGCCGCGGCGTCCCACAGCTCCACGCGGTCGGCGGAGAGGACCATGTTGGCCACGTACCCGAGCGTCTCCCCCACCGCCAGCGCCTCCGCGGGGCCGAGGGCGCCGAAGGCGGCGTCGAGGCGGGCGTCGGGGGCGAGCACCTGCGCGAGCCAGCGGCGCGCGGGGGGCGCCTCCTCGTTGAGGCGGGTGGGCAGCGCCGCGCGCCAGTCGGCGGGGGGGCGCGCGTAGATCTCGAGCGCCTCCTCGCGGGGCACGAAGCCGCGCTCCGACATCCGCGCGCTCCGCCAGCGGTACGCCTCCTCCTCGGTGACGCTCGGCAGCGACGCGGCGGCGCCGAGCAGGAAGGTGATGCACTGCTCGGGATTCTCTTGCATGTAGAGGTCCACGAACATCCGCGCCGGCGCGTCCTGGTCGTCGTCGCGCGGGTACACCACGCAGAAGCGGCGGTCGGGGGTGAGCACGTGCGGCGCGTCGGGGGGCACGAAGTCCTCGGGGTCGTCGATCACGAACGCGTAGGTGTTCTGCTGTAGCACCCACGACAGCAGCTCGTCGTCGAGCTCCTGCATGCGCGCGTAGAGCACCTCGGCGCCCGCGCGCAGGAGCGCGTTGAGCCACACGTCGAGGCGCGCCAGACTCGGCTGGTCGCCCTCCCACCCCTCCATGTCGATGAGCGCGCGCACCTGCTCGCCGCTGGCGAGGGCGAGCACCTGGTCGCAGTCCTCGAGCCCCACCTCAAAGAGGTAGCGGTGGAGGTCCTCTGCGGGGAGCGTCTGCACGCAGGCGGCGGCGTTGAGCGGGGCGAGCAGGGCGTTGAGGAGGTCCATGCCGCGCAGCTGGTCGAGCGCCGCGCGCCAGGGCTCAAAGCCGGTGGGCAGGAGCGCCTCGTTGACGCGCAGCGGGGCGAGGGAGGCGGCGCCGCGCGGCGCGAGGGCGCCCCCGTCGCGCTCCCCGTCGCGCTCCCCGTCGCGCTCCCCGTCGCGCTCCCCGTCGCGCTTCCTGTCGCGGAACATCAGCGGGTGGTCGCTCACTGAGGCGCGACCTCCCCCGCCAGCGCCTCGCGGGTGGCGGCGGCGAGCCAGGCGGCGCGGCTCTTAAACCATGCCGCGGGAATCAGCGTGGCGCGCTGGGCGGCGGGGCGCGCGGGGGCGGCGCGCTGCTCCGCCGCCACCTCCGCCGCCACGCTCGCCGCCGCGCTCGCCGCCGCGCTCGCCGCCTCGCTCGCCTCGCCGCCCGCCGCGCCGCCCCCCGCCCCCTCGTCCCCCTCGAGGCGCACCTCCTCGGCGGCGAGCTCGGCGGCGGTGGCGGCCTCGGCGGCGGCGGCGGCGGCGGCGGCGCGCGCCTCGTCCTCCGCCTCGCGCGCCGTCACGGGCACGCTCTGGTAGGCGCTGAGGAGGGCGGCGCGCAGCGCCTTGCGCCGCTTAAAGGGCACCACCTGCCAGCCGTCGAGCAGGTAGGCGCGGCGGGCGAACACCACCACGCGCCCCACCACCCACTGCAGCGGCTCGAGCTCGGCGGCCACCTCGGGCAGCTCCACGTAGAACGTGCGCCCCGTGAGCGCCCCGCGCAGACTCACGCCGTAGCCGCGGCGCACGGCGATCACCTCGTGCGGCTCGAGCACGCTCTGCTTGAGGCTGAGCTTGAGGCGCTCGAGCAGGTCGCGGTCGCGCTTACTCTTGGTGGGCGAGGCGGCGGCGGCGAGGGACTCGTCGTGGTCAAAGACCTGCGCCTGGCGCGCGAGGGCGTCCCCCGCGGCGCCGCTCAGGAGGGCGTCCACGTGGCGGAAGAACCACTGCGGGCCGATCTTGGCCACCTCGCTCACAGGGGCGGCGTCGGCGGCGGCGCCGTGGCAGCGCTTGTACTTTTGGCCGCTGCCGCAGGGGCAGAGGTCGTTGCGGCCCACGCGGGCGGCGGGGCCGACGGGGGCGGCGTAGGGGCTCGGGGGTGCGTGGGGGCTATCGCTCATGGGGCTGTGCGCTCCTCGCCGCGCGGCGGCGGGTGGGGGGAGGGGGAAGGGCGGCGCGGGGCGGGGGCGCGCGGGCGCGGGGCGCTCAGAAGCGGTACGCCACCGCGGCGCCGCCGTACACCCCGTCGGACTGCGCGCTCACGGCGCCCAGCACGCGCACCTGCGCGAGCACGTCCATCCCCGCCGTGAGGGCGGCGATGGGCAGCGCGTTGAGCTCGGAGGGGGTGATGTTGCGGTCGTCAAAGGTGAGGGCGGCGCCCAGCGTCAGCGACACGAAGCCCTCGCGCCCCTCGGCGAGCGCGAACGGGTACGAGAGCAGCAGGGCGGGGGAGAAGCCCACGCGCGACAGCTCCACCCCCCGCGCCTCGCCGTCGCTGGCGCCGAGCACCGTGGCGCTCAGCGAGAGCGCCAGCGAGAGCCCCCCCGCCCCCTCCCCCGACAGCAGCCCCTGCTTGAGCCCGAACTCGAGCGCCTTGCCCCACAGCGCGCTCGGCTCGGGGTTCGGGTCGTCGTCGGTGGGGCGGCGGGGCACCTCGCGCTGACAGCCGCCGAGGCGCAGGTGCAGCTCGCGCCCCTCGCTGAGCCCGAGGCGCCCCACGAGCGACGCCCCGCCCCCCTCGGAGCCCCCAAAGCCCCCCAGCTGCGCCGCGCCGTCCCCCTGCGCGAGGGGCGCGGCGCTCTCCATGGCGAGGAGGCAGCTGGCGCGCGCCTCCGAGGCGGCGAGGGCGGCGAGGGCGGCGAGGGGGGCCAGGGCGGCGCGGGCGGCGCGGGCGGCGCGGGCGGCGCGGGGGGCGGGCGCGGTGACGGGGGCCGGGCGGGGCGCCATGTGGGGCACAGAGTCTCTCCTGGCGAGGGCGCAGCGTCCCTCGCGCTCAAGGCACGAGAGCATGGGCGCGCGGGGGCGGCGCGTCA
>VGTA01000088.1 GCA_016874875.1 Deltaproteobacteria bacterium
GCGCTTGAGCGCGCGCCTCTAACCCTCCAGCCAAAAGCCAAAGGTGAGCGTCTCCTCCACCCGCTCCCCCGGCGCCCCCCCCGGGCACGAGAGCGCCACGGGCAGCTCCCAGTAGCCGGGCATGATCAGGTCAAACCCCACCAAGGCGTAGCGCCCCGCTCCCCGCTCCTCGCCCGCCGCCACGTTGCTGCCGTGCATGTGGTCGGGCATGTAGGGGGCGGCGCTGAGGGCGCAGCCCGCCTCGCCCGCCTCGCCCGCCGCGACCCGCCCCACGCGCACCTCCCAAGTGTTGAGGCCGCGCGAGGGCGCGCTCGGCGTGGCGCGCTCCACCTCCACCCACAGGCGCTCCCCGGTCACCCGCCACCCATCGCGGTAACACTCGCCGCGCGGGACATCGCAGGCGAGGCCGCCGCCCGCCGCGCCCGCCGCGCCCGCCGCGCCCGCCGCGCCCGCCGCGCCCGCCGCGCCCGCTGCGCCCGCCGCGCCCGCTGCGCTCGCCGCGCCCTCGTCGCCGCAGCCCCCCAGCGCCGCCAGCGCCGCCAGCGCCGCCAGCGCCGCCCGCGCCGCTCGCGCCGCCCGAGCCGCTCGCGCCTTCATCAGGGTCATCAGGGTCATCAGGGTCATCAGGGTCATCAGGGTCATCAGGGTCATCAGGGTCATCAGGGTCATCACCTCAGCCCTTTGGGGGAGAACGCAGGGACCCCCGAGAGCTCAGGGCGCCGCTCTAGGTGATCCAAAGGATGATGATCGAGGCGCGCGGGCGCTTCTCAGGCGCTTTTCAATCGACACGAGAGACGCTACACTCAGGCGATACGATCGCTCAGATCATACCTGCGAGCCTATCATACCCGAGCGCGTGCCACTCAATGAGGCGCCACCCGAACGCCCTCGCGGAGGTGCCTATCAACCGGATCCCCGAGCGCCCCCCCCCCTCAAGCTCCTCTATGGCGCCTTCTTGTCCGCTTACCTGTCGGGGGCGGGCCCCGTGGCGCTCTTGAACGAGGAGACGTTCCGCGACGACGGCTTCCACCTCGCGTGGCTCTACGCCGGCGGCCTGCGCGCCGCTTGGCTGCGCGGCGCGGAGGGCGAGTACGCCACCTGGGCGCCGCGCGACCGCGCCGAGGCGGCGCGCGGCTATGCGCTCGCCATCGCGGCGGCGGAGGCGCACCTGTACCCCAACGTGGCGGCGATCGCCTACGAGCGTCACGCTCCTAGAGCACCTCTCCACGCAGATGGCCATCGCCCTCACCAACGCCCTCCTCTACGAGCGCCTCGAGGAGGCGCGCCGCCTCCTAGAGCAGCGGGTGGAGGAGCGCACGCGCGAGCTGCAGACCACCCTCAACGAGCTGAGCGCCGCGTATGACCGCTCAGAGCGCCTGCTGCTCAACATCCTGCCGGCGAGCGTGGCGCAGCGCCTCAAGTCGGGGGCGGAGCAGATCGCCGACCGCTACGAGGAGGCCACGGCGCTGTTCGCCGACCTCGTGGGCTTCAGCGCCCTCGCCGCCGCGCAGTCAGCTCAGGAGACCGTGCGCCTGCTCAGCGACATCTTCAGCTCCTCTGACGGCGCCGTGGGCGCCTGCGAGTCCGGGCGGGTGCAGGTGAGCGCGGCGGTGGCCCTCTCCATGGCGCGCTCCTTTGAGTTTGAGCGGCGCGGCCTGGTGAGCGTGAAGGGGCGCGGCGAGATGATAAAGTACTTTCTTGTGCAGCCTAGAGGGTGAGCGAGCGTATGAAAGAGCGTATGAGCGAACAGATGAGCGGCGTGGGGCGACCCGCGGCCCGAGACCCCCACGCCCCCGCCACCCCCGCCGAGCGGCGGGCGGTGGTGAGGTCCTATTGGGGCGCCTACCTGTGGCGCAAGGCCCTCGCGTCGGCGGCGGCGGTGGGCGGCGCGCTGTGGGCGGAGCGCGGGGGGCTCTCCCTCGCGGGGGCCCTCGCGCTCTCGCTCGGCGCCGTCGCCCTCCTCGAGGTCGTTGTCGCGGGAGTCCTCGTCGCGGGGGACCGCGCGGCGGGGGCGCGCGCCCCCGCCGAGCACCCCAAGGTGACCGCGGCGCGCGCCCTCCTGCGGCGCGGGGTGGGGGGGCTGGCGCTGGCGTGCGCGCTCTCCGCGGCGCTCCTCGGGAGGCTCGTAGCGGAGCTGCGCGAGGAGGTGGGGCGCGCTGAGAGCGCGCGCGACCTCTCGTTCACGGCGGGGGCGCCGAGCGCGCTCGTGGACACCCTCGCGGTGTCGCAGGACCTGATGTTTGAGTCCCGCCAGTCGCTCGCGCCGGCGGGCGCGTGGGGGCCGAGGGCGGTGGAGGTGGTGGTCACGGCGGCGGTGAGCGTGAAGGGGAAGCGCGCCGACCAGCGCCCGGTCTTCTTGACGGGGGGCGCGCGCCAGCGCCTCAAGCGCGCCGCGCTCCTCAGCCCCGAGGAGCTACAGCGGCAGGTGGGGCGCCTCCTCGAGCGCGCGCGCAAGGAGCTCGCCGGGCGCCCCGCGCTCAAGGGGCAGTGCTTCTCGCTGGCTGACCCCGCCCTCGAGCGCGAGCACCGCGCCCTCCTCCTGCGCGCCCGGGCGCTCTCGGAGGGCGCGCCGGCGCTCTTTGTGCGGCGAGAGCCCATCCAGCAGTGCGTCAAGCAGGCCGGCGGCGCCCTCTTCTTGTACTTCGCCCTCACTCTCTCCATCGAGGTCGCGCTGCTGCTCGGACTCATGAAGCTGCGCCTCGCCATCGACGCCGCGCGCCGCCTCCACCCCGCCCCGCTCGCTTGACAATCCTCGCGTGCCCCTCTCCACTTAGGGCGCAGATCAAGATTCGATCAAGACGGAGCCTAACACCATGAGTCACCCACTCCTGCCGCGCCTCGGCGACTACATCGGTGGCGCGTTTTACTTTGGCGAGGGGGTCCCCTCGCGCTTCTCCACCAACCCCGCCACCGGCGCGCGCGTCGCTGAGGGGGCGCCCCGCGAGGGGGGCGTGGAGCAGGCGGTGGCGGCGGCGCGCGCCGCCCTCCCCGGGTGGCGCCGCGCGGGCCTCGAGGCGCGCGCCGAGGCGCTGCGCGCCGTCGCCGCGCGGGTGGGCGCGCACCAGGCCCGCATCGCCGAGGCGATCACCGCCGAGATGGGCAAGCCCGCCTCCGAGGCGCTCGGCGAGGCCGCCTCGGTGAAGAGCAAGATCGAGGGCACGATCGCGCAGCTCGCCCACACCCTCCCCCCCGCCCCCCCCGGCGCCCCCGGCGAGCAGCGCTTCCACCCCCTCGGCGTGGTGGCGATCATCGGGCCGTTCAACTTCCCCGTCCACCTGCTCAACACCCACGTGATTCCCGCGCTGCTCACGGGCAACACCGTCGTCCTCAAGCCCTCCGAGGTCACGCCGCTGGCGGCGCAGCGGTACGTGGAGCTGTTCCACGACGCGGGCCTCCCCCCCGGGGTGCTCAACCTCGTGCAGGGCGGCGGCGCGGAGGGCGGGGCGCTCGCGGCGCACCCAGGCGTGCAGGGGGTGATCTTCACGGGGAGCTACGAGACGGGGCGCAGAATCCGCGAGGTGACGTTTGACCAGCCCGCCAAGAAGGTCTGCCTCGAGCTCGGCGGCAAGAACCCCGCCCTCGTCTTGGACGACGCGCACATCGAGCAGGCGGCGCGCGAGGTCATGCTCGGCGCGCTCCTCACCACGGGGCAGCGCTGCACCGCCACCTCCCGCGTCCTCGTCACCCGCGCCGCCGCCGAGCCCCTGCGCCGCGCGCTCGTGGAGGGCTTTAAGCGCGCCCTCCCGAGCGACCCCGCGCGCCCCGACTGCCTCATGGGGCCCCTCGCCACCCTCGCGTCCAAGGAGCGCTTCATGCGCCTGCTCGCGCAGGGGCGCGCGGAGGGCGCGCGCGTGCTCGTGGAGAGCGTGTCGCTCGGCGGCGCCTTCGTCACCCCCTCGCTCTATGAGGTGACGGGGGAGGAGCCCTACCTGCGCGAGGAGCTCTTTGGGCCGCACGTGGCGCTGCAGGTGGTGGCGGACGAGGACGCCGCCTTTGAGTGGGCGGCGCGCAGCGAGTACGGGCTGAGCGCGAGCGTGTTCAGCGCCCGCCCCGAGGCGCTCGAGGCGCTCTACGACCGTGTGCCCGCCGGCGTGCTCAACTGGAATCGCAGCACCAACGGCGCCTCGGGGCTGCTGCCGTTCGGCGGCGTCAACAAGAGCGGCAACTGGCACCCGGCGGGCTCCGAGGGGCCCCGCCTGAGCACCTACGCGGTGGCGGTGATGAGCGTGCCGTTCGGCGCCCTCACCCCCCACAAGGAGCTCGACGCGCTCCTGCGCCGCGACCCCCTCGCCCGCCTCGAGCTGCAGCACCGCGCCGAGGAGGTGGTGGAGCGCTTTGGGCTGTGGCTTGAGCCCGAGGCGGGGGGGCTCCGCCTGCCGTTCGCGCGCCTCAAGGTGCGCGTCGGCGCACACCTCCTCAGCGGGGAGGCGCTGGCGGCGCGCGCCCGCGAGGCGGGGCTGAGCGCCACGGCGGAGGGCGCGTGGCTCGACCTCGACGCCCCCGCCCTGCCCGACCCCGAGCGCGTGGAGGACGCGCTCCTCAGCTTCCTCACGCCGCTCGTGGCGCTCGACCCCGAGCCCTTCTTGGCGCGCCCGCGCCGCGAGCTCCTCGCGCCTAAGGGGGGGGTGATGCCCCGCTCGTCGTACTGGCTCGAGCGCTTCTACGGCGGGACCTTCCTGCCGCGCGAGAAGAAGTCGCTGGTGGCGGACCTCGCGCGCAGCCAGGGCCCCTACCTGCGCTCGGTGGACGACCGCCCCCTCCAGATCATCGACGCGGCGAGTCAGATCGCCTCGCTGCCCGGCGGCTTCCGCCCCGACCAGGCGCAGGCGGCGCTCGACGAGGGGCGCCTCGACCCCTACCTGCCGTCCTGCGCGCAGCCCGACGAGGCGGGGGCGGGGGACGTCTATGAGCGCCTCGCCGCCGAGATGCTCCTCCACGCGCCGCCCGCGGCCCGCCACGTGTGCTGGGTGAACGGGGGCGCGGAGGCCAACGAGAAGGCGTTCCACCTCGCCAAGCTCCACTACGGCGGCGGGCGGCGCGTGCTGGCGTTCGAGGGCGCCTTCCACGGGCGCACGCTGCTCTCGCTCTACTGCACCTGGAACAAGACCAAGCGCGCCGCCTACGAGCTCAAGGGGCACGAGGCGGTGTTCCTCAAGCGCCCGCTCCCCGCTGACCCCTACGCCGACCCGGCGCTCCCCGAGGGCTGGTTCGCCGCCTGGCGCGCCGCGCTCCCCGCCGACCTGAGCGCCGAGGGCGTGGTGGCGGCGCGCGCGGGGCTCAAGGAGGCGGCGGGCGTAGAGCGCGAGGCGGGCGGCGCAGCGCTCTTGGCGGAGGAGGTGGACCGCCTCGTGGAGGTGGAGCTGGCGCTGCGCGCGGGGGACGTGATGGCGTGCATCATCGAGCCCCACCAGTGCGAGGGCGGCGACGCGAGTCCCACGCGCCGCTTCTTCCACGCCCTGCGCGCCCTCACCCGCGCCTACGGCGCCGCCCTGATCTTTGATGAGGTGCAGAGCGGCTTTGGGCTGTCGGGGCCCATCTTCTGGCACGAGCGGTTCGCGCTGCGCGACGCGGAGGGGGCCCCCGAGGGCCCCGATTTCGTCACGGGCGCCAAGCGCGCGCAGGTGGGCTACGTGCTGTCGCCCTACCCCGACCCCGACCCGAGCCCCGCCCACGCGCTGAGCGCGGCGCGCGGGGTGGAGCACCTGCGCCTCTTGGCGGACCACCCGCCCCACGAGGCGCTCGCCCGCGAGCAGCTCAAGGCGCTCGCGGAGAAGTGGCCGCAGGTGGTGACGCGCCCGCGCGCCTTCGGCGACGCCTTCGGCTTTGATTTGCCCACCGCCGACATCGCCAACCACCTCATCAACCAGCGCTTCTACCGCGGCTACATGGTCTACATCGCCGGGGAGCGCACGCTCCGCTACCGCCTCAGCCGCGGCTTTAGCCCCCGCGAGGTGCGCGAGGTCTTTGGGATCATCGACCGCTCCATCGAGGCGCTCGTGGCGCAGGCGGGCGGGGCGGGGGAGCAGGGCGGCGAGCCGCTGGTGGAGCGGATGTCCCGCTGCAAGGCGCCGGCGTGGGTGGACAGCCACGAGCACGCCGACGGCGACCTCCCCGCCACCCTCGCGGAGATTCTGTCGGTGCCGGGGGAGGCGGACCTGCACCTCAAGCGCGCCGGGGAGCTGACCGAGGAGGAGCGCGCGCGCGGCGAGGCGGCGCTAGGGCTGCCCGCGTCGCGCGCCGAGGCCGACGCCCGCGCCTTGAGCGACGCCGACCCCCGCGCCTTTATGGACGCGGTGGGCTTCAGCCTCACGCACTTCGCCGCCGACCGCCTCGGCACGAGAATCAAGCGCGTGACCCTCGCGGAGTTCGAGCGCTACGCCGACCGCATCCGTCAGCTCGAGGAGGACGTCTACGAGCCGGCGCGCTGTGATGACGTGGAGACGCTGCGCGCCATCGCGGCGCACCCCGACGGGGTGGCGTGCGTGGCGGAGGACCTCGAGGGGCTCGTGGGCGTGTGTTTCGCCTCGCCCCTAGAGGAGTGGGAGCACATCACGGGGCCCCGCGAGGACCCCAACCGCGGTCTCCACAACACCCTCTACAGCGCCGACATCACCATCGACGCGCGCGGGCGCGGGCTAGGGGTGGGGCACCGCCTGCGCGGCGCGGTGGTGCGCGAGGCGCTCCGCCTGCGCCGCCCCGACGGCGCCCCCCGCTACGCCTTCATCACGGGGCGCAACCGCGTGGGGGAGGCCAACGCGATGTGGGCGATCAACCAGCGCTGGGGCGCCTACGTGGTGCACACCTACGACAACCAGTACGACCAGGTGGGGGCGCAGGCGCGCTACTATCGCGTGCCGCTCCGCCGCTTTGACCGCCGCGGGCTGCCGCTGCTGCGCGCGGAGGTGCCGGCGGCGCAGGCGTGGGGCCTGCACCAGCCCACAGGGGCGTCGCACCCGCTCCTAGAGCGCGCGCGCGACCTCGGCGTCTTTGACGAGGGGGCGCTCACCAAGATCACGGTGAGCAACTTCATCACCCCCGCCTACGCCCGCTACGCCGAGCTGCTGCGCCACATCGCGCCGCGCGGCTGCGCGCACCTGTACTTCACCTCCTGCCTCGACGAGCAGGTGGACAAGGCGATCCGCTCGCTCAAGCACAACCGCAGCGCCGCGCAGGTCGCCCTGAGCTTTGAGGGCGCGCGCTTCGGGAGCACCACCGCCGCCAACCGCTCGCTCTCAGACCTCGCGGCGGGGGAGGGCGCGGGCGCCGGCAAGCACTTTGACTGGCCCACCCTCCCGCACCCCAACGACGACCTCCCCGCCGCCCTCGCCGCCCTGCGCGCGGCGGTGGACGCGGCGGGGGGGCCGAGCGGGGTGATCGGGCTGTTCGTGGAGGCGATTCAGGGGCGCACGGGGCGCGTGCTCAGCGACGCGGCGTGGGAGGCGCTCTGCGCGTGGCGCGACGAGACGGGGATTCCGCTGGTGCTCTCCGAGGTCAACAGCGGCTTTGGGCGCAGCGGGCGCGGCTTCTGGTGGCTCGACGGGGCGCGGGGGGACGCCGACGTGGTGATGTGGTGGGCGGGGGGGCAGGTGGGGCACATCTTCGTGAGTCCGCGAGTCTTCGTGCCCACCCCGCTCACGCTCATCAGCACCTGGGACGGCGAGGACCTCTCGGGCACGCGCCTGCTCTACCAGGTGTACGCCACCCGCCAGCTCGACCTCGCGCCGCTCTCCGCCTGGCTCGACGCCACCCTCGCCGCCCGCTTCGGCGCCAGCGCCGTGGGCGGCGCGGGGCTGTTCCGCGTGGCGCGTCACCCGGCGGCGGCGCGGGTGCAGGGGGCGCTGGCGGCGGCGGGGGTGCAGGTGCAGCGCCTCGGCGACGCCCTGCAGTTCGCCCCCCCGCTCACCCTCAGCGCCGAGGACCGCGCCGCCTTTGAGCGCGCCCTCGACGCGGCGCTGGCGTGAGGGCGTGAGGGCGTGAGGGCGTGAGGGCGTGAGGGCGTGAGGGCGTGAGGGCGTGAGGGCCTAGAGGGACTCGAGGTAGCTGACGATGTCGGCGATCTCTTGGTCGCTGAGGATGTCGGCGAAGCCGGGCATGGAGGCCTCACCCTCTAGGATGACGTCGATCTTCTCGGCCTGCTCGTCGCGCTCATTGAACTCCGCCACCAGATTCGGCCCCAAGCCGCCCCCGCCGGTGGCGCCGTGGCAGTTGGCGCAGCGGGTGGCGTAGAGGGGCTGGCCGCTGGCGGCGTCGCCGGTGAGCCCGGCGATGGTGTTGGCGCGGTCGCTCGGCCCGCAGGCGGTGAGGGCGAAGAGGGCGAGGAGGGCGGTGAGGGTGGCGTGGGGGGCGTGGAGGGCGACGCGCATAGGGAGACTCCTGTGGGGTGAGGGGCGCGCTCGACAGCTTGAGCGGAGAGGGGATTTTTAGCGAGTGAGAACAGCCATCATCGCTCTTAGAGATCATGTATGGGTTGAATAAATATATTATTTTACATAATCTGGATGGCGCGATTCAGCGCGACGAGCGCCCCGAGGGGCGCGGCGTGCGAGGAGGGGGGGGACGCGAGCGGCGGCGTAGGTGACAAGCGAGGTTGACACGCGGGGTCAAGAGCCCCCACCCGCCGCCCGCGCCAGCGCCAGCGCCCGCGCCAGCGACGGCGACGCGCCCCACCCGCCGCGCGCCCGCAGGAGGGCGTCGCGCTCCTCAAACCGCCACCCCCCGCCCAGGCGCCCGCGCAGCGCGGGTCCTGGCAGGTAGCACCACGCCCAGGCGGGGCGTAGGAGCGCCGCGGCGCCCTCTCGCGCGCCCTCCAGCGCCCACACGAGCGCCACCGCGCGCACGTACTCCCCCGCGTCGACCTCCTCGTAGGCGTCGAGGCGCGCGAGCTGCTCGGCGTGGGCGGGGGAGGAGGGGGGGGCGAGCGTGAGCAGCTCGCCGGGCGCCCACAGGGGCGCGGGGCGCGGGGCGCGGGGGAGCAGGGCGAGCGCGGGGAAGTCCTCTCCGCGCACGGCGCGCACCTGCGCGTGCGGGTGCCAGGCGAGGCGCGCGGGGAGCGGGGCGCCGAGCAGGGCCTCGATGACCTCGGGGGCGCGCAGGCTGCCGTAGCAGAATACAGCG
>VGTA01000089.1 GCA_016874875.1 Deltaproteobacteria bacterium
CGCGCCGCCGCCCACCCGCTCCCCGCCGCCCACCGCGCCGCCCCGCCCGCCCCCGCCCCCGCCCCCGCCCCCGCCCCCGCCCCCGCCCCCGCCCCCGCCCCCGCCCCCGCCCCCGCTCACCAACCCGCACGCCGACAGAGGCGCGAGGCAGGTCTCCTCCACGCACGCCGCGTCGCTCCCGCAGGAGCCCTCGGCGCTGCTCAGGCAGCGGCGGAGGGCCTCGTAGGTGGTGAGGGCGGCGGGGGTCGCCTCCTCCTCGCAGGAGACCCTGCAGGCGTCGCTCGCGCAGGCGTCCACGCAGCGGACCACGGCGTCGCACTCGAGGGTGCCCCCCGGCGCGCCGGCGCCCCCCGCGGCGCCCCCCGCGGCGCCCCCCATCGGGGTGAGCGGCGAGTCCGCGCCCGCCTGCGCCCCGCCCGCCTGCGCGCCGCCCGCGCCGCCCGCGCCGCCCGCCTGCGCCCCCGCGCTCGGCGGCGCGAGGGGGGCCTCCTCCTCCGCGGGTGAGCCCGCGCGCGTCGCCGGCGGCAGGGCGCCGCCGTCCTCGGGTAGCTCTGGGGCGCCCTCGTCGCCGCACGCCTGCAGGGCGAGGGCGGCGAGGGCGGCGAGGGCGGCGTGGGCGGCGCGGGTCGCTGAGCGGTCTCGATTCAGGTCGTGGGTCATCGCGAACTCCTAGGGGTTGATCTCGACGCCAAACAGCAGCGCCTCGCAGTCGTCCTTGGCGTGCGCCCCAAAGGCGCGGTCAAGCCCAGCGCGCATCACGGCGATCGGCAGCCGCCGCGGCGCAGGGAAGGGCGGCGAGAGGGGCTGGCAGGCGGAGGCGTTCTCCCGCAGGCTGACGTCGTCCACGCTGAGGTTGAACGCCGCCATGACCCGCGACCGCCGCGCGGCGTCGAGGGGGTTGACGTCGGCGGAGGGCTCGTTGCTGTTGAGGCACCCAAACGAGAGCGACGTGTGGTCGAGGTTGGCGGGGACGGTGAAGCCCCCCGGATTCGCCCCGAGCGCGCTCGTGGCGCAGCGGTCGAGCCGCGCCGCGCCGCCCCCGTACTCCTGGCATGAGCGCGGGTCGAGGGCGACGCCGTCGTTGTTGTGGACGCTGAGCGCCGCTCTGCACTGCTCACCCATCCAGCGCCCCCACGCGCTCCCCTGCGCGCACGTCATCGACACCGAGAGGCGGTCGCCCTGCGCGGGGTACGTGAGGAGCTCGAGGCCCGCGATGTCGGCGGTGGCACCGGGGAGCGCGCCGAGGACGGGGGAGGGGGGGTCGCCCTGGGGCAACGGCGTCAGGCGGAAGGTCTGCGTGTAGGGCATCTGCATTCCGCCGCGCGGGCGCGTGACCTCCCACGTGACCTCAAACGCGCAGGCGTCGGCGATGAGGGCGCTGCAGCCCCCCACGCCCTCGTCCACCTGACCGTCGCAGTCGTTGTCGAGCGCGTCGCAGGACTCGGGGGCGCACACGCCGCTGCACAGCGCCGTCTGCGGCATATTGTCGCGGAAGCCGTCGCAGTTGTTGTCGAGGCCGTCGCACACCTCGGGCACGTCGAGCGGCGTGAGGGCCTGCTCTAGGCAGGCGGGCGCGCCGTTGACGCAGGCCACCACCCCCCGCGCGCAGCCGTCGCGCTCGTCGCGCGGCGTGCAGGCCTCGCCCACCCCGAGCCCCTCGTCCGTCAGCCCGTCACAGTCGTCGTCCTCCCCGTTGCACAGCTCCTCCGACCCCGGGCACACGCAGCGCCACGCGCCCTGCTCGTCTCGCCGCGACACGAGCCCCCCCTCACAGATGAGCGCGCACTCGCCGCGCGTGCAGGTGAGGACGCCCTGGTCGCCCGCCATCACGCACGCCGCCCCGCAGGCGCCGCAGTGGAGCAGGTCGGCGCTGAGGTCAAAGCCCTCGTCCGCCTGCCCGTCACAGTCGTTGTCGAGGCGCGCCCCCCCGGCGTCGCACACCTCCTCGGCGGGCGTCAGGGGGCGGCACTGCGCCACGAACATCGCGCCCTCGCACTGCTCAGACCCCGTCACCGCGCAGGCGCCGACGCCGCACGCGAAGGGGCGCACGGCCACGTCCTCGTCCACGCGCCCGCTGCAGTCGTCGTCTACCCCGTCGCAGGTGTCGTCCGTGGCGCTCAGCGGCGCGCCGCGGGGGCGGCAGCTCGAGACCTCGCGCCCGTCGCGGCACACGCGGTAGCCCACCTGCGCGCAGTCGGTGGCCGCGCAGGTGGTGGGGGTGGGGCGGAAGCCCTCGTCCACCGCGCCGTCGCCGTCGGCGTTGACGCCGTCGCACAGCGCGTCGAGGGGGTCGACGCTGTCCACGCAGAAGAGGGCGTCGCGGCTGGGCGCGCAGGCGTAGAGGCCCGTCCGCGGCGAGGCGGCGCCCGGCACGTCGCAGGGGTCGCCCTCCCCCTGGAAGCCCTCGTCCACCTTACCGTCGCAGTCCTCGTCGCGCCCGCCTCCGCAGAGCTCCACGCTCGGCGTGACGGGACTCGGCACGGCGCACACGAGCTCGCCGCGGATGTCGCGCTCATAGAAGCCGCTCTGCTGGCACTCGCCGAGGCCCACCTCGCAGGGCGTGGTGGGCAGGCCCTCGTCCACGAGGGAGTCGCAGTCGTTGTCGAGGCCGTCGCGCTGCTCCGTGAACCCGATCTCGCGCCCGCGGTCGAGCTGGCAGCCGTTCTCCCCCACGAACTCCACGCGGAAGCCCTCCTCGCGGTACGACGTGGGCAGCGACGTGAGGCGGAGGAGGCAGTCGCCCACGCTCGCGCAGCTCACGTCGAGGTCCTCCGCCACCCGCTCGCAGCGCACCGCCGTCACCGACGCCTTGAGGAGGTAGAGCTCTAGGGTGAACTGCCCCGCCTCAGGCGTAAGGAGCTCGGGGTTGTCGGGGCGCGCGCCCTCGGCGGTCCAGGTGACGGCGGTGGACTGCACCGCGCCCTGCGCGGGCACCAAGAAGAGACACCCCACGGGCTCCCCGGCGCGCCCGGCGTAGTAGCTGGCGAGCGTGCCCTGGCACGCCGCGCCCGGGTCGCCCTGCGCTGCGATCTGCAGGCAGCTCGAGAGCTGGACGGTCATGGGCGCGGGGTCAGGGGTGCAGGAGAGGAGCGCGGAGAGGAGCGCGGAGAGGAGCGCGGAGAGGAGCGCGGAGAGGCGTCCGGAGAAACGCAAGGCGCGCAGCGCAAAGAGCCCCAAGAGCGCCAAGAGCGCCAAGGGCGCCAAGGGCGCCAAGCCCGCAGGGCCCCCGAGGCGCGCGCCCGCCCCGAGCGCCGGGGTCGTCGCGCAGCCGGAGTCGGGGGCGGGCGGCGGCGGCTCCTCGCCGCCGATGGGCGCGATGGGCGCGAACCCAAAGTCCGACACCTGCCCCGCGCCCGCCGCCGCGCCCGCCGCCGCGCCCGCCGCCGCGCCCGCCGCCGCGCCCGCCGCCGCGCCCGCCGCCGCGCCCGCTGCCGCGCCCGCCTCCGCGCCCGCCTCCGCGCCCGCCTCCGCGCCCGCCTCAGCCCAGTCCGCCACGCACTGCGCCGAGGCGCCCGCCAGCGCGCAGCGCTCCCCGCGGGGGCAGGTGACGAGCGCGCAGGGGTCATCGGCGCAGCCGCCGTCGAGGCACAGGCGCCCGGGGCCGCAGAGGACGCCGGCGCAGGGGTCGCGCTCGCAGGCGCCCTCAGCGCAGCGCTGGCCGGCGGGGCACGACACCTGCGCGCAGGAGTCCGGCGCGCAGGCGCCGTCGAGGCAGCGCTCGCCCCAGGCGCACGCGCGCTCGGCGCAGGAGGGCACGCAGGCGGCGGCGGGCTGGCCGTTGGCGCTCAGGGCGGGGCGGCAGAACTCGCCGGCGCCGCACGAGAGGGCGGCGCAGGGGTCGGCGACGCAGGCGCTCTGCAGGCACACCTCGCCGCTCGGGCAGCCGCGCTCGTAGCAGCTGTCGCCCACGCAGCGCCCAAGGCTGCACACGGCGCCGTTGACGCACTGCACGCCCTCGCAGGGGTCCACGCAGGCGCCGCGCTCGCACACGGCGCCCCAGGGGCACACGGTGACCTCGCAGCGCGCCACGCAGCCGCCGTCCACGCAGACGTCGTTGGGGTTGGGGCACTCCATCCCTTGGCACTCGGGGGCGCAGCGCCCCGCGGCGCACACGGCGCCGCCGGGGCAGAGGGCGGGGGCGTCGGCGGAGCTGTTGGCGGAGCTGTCGGCGTTGGCGCGCTCGTCCACGCGCCCATCGCAGTCGTTGTCGGCGCCGTCGCAGCGCTCCGCCGGGGGCTCCCCGCACACGCCGCAGGCGCCGCGCAGGCCCTCGTCGATCACGCCGTCGCAGTCCTCGTCGCGCGCGTCGCAGCGCTCCTCGCCCGGCGCGGCGAGGGGGGCGCAGCGGACCTCGCCGCCCTCGCAGCGCGACACGCCCTCGGCGCACGCGCCCCGCGCGCCCGTGCCGCAGGGGGCGGGGGGCACGAGCTCGCCCTCGTCCACGGCGCCGTCGCAGTCGGTGTCGAGGCCGTCGCAGCGCTCCGCGGCGGGGCGCACCGCCTCCGCGCACGCCAAGCCGCCGCCCGCGCACACCCACTGCCCCACCGCGCACTCCCCCGCGCGCCCCGTGTCGCAGCCCCCCGACACCGTCACCGCCTCCTCGTCCACGCGCCCGTCGCAGTCGTTGTCGAGCCCGTCGCACGCCTCTGGGGTGGGCGTCACGTCGCCCACGCAGCGAATCGCCGCGCCCTGGCAGCGGGTGAGGCCCACCGCGCACACGCCGCGCGCGCCGGCGACGCGGCAGGCGAACCCGCCCTCGGGGTCGCCCTCGTCGGCGGCGCCGTCGCAGTCGTTGTCGAGCTCGTCGCACACCTCGGGGGTGGGGAGCACGTCGGGGACGCAGGCGAGGGCGCCGGCGCGGCAGGCGTAGCGGCCGAGGGCGCAGAGGCCGAGGGCGGGGCTCTCGCAGCTCTGCCCCACCTGCGGCTCCGCCTCGTCCACGCGCCCGTCGCAGTCCTCGTCGAGCCCGTCGCAGCGGTCAAAGCCCTGCTCCGCGCCCGCGGGCGCCTCGTAGGTGGGGGCGCACACCACCGCCCCCGCCACGCACGAGAGCGCGCCGCTGGCGCAGCGACCCTCGAGGCCCGTGTCGCAGTCCTCGCCGAGGCCGAGGTCGCCCTCGTCGGCGGCGCCGTCGCAGTCGTTGTCGAGCCCGTCGCACACCTCGCTCACGGCCACGAAGCGCGCCGCGCAGCTGCGGGCGCCGCCCTCACAGCGCTGCTCGCCCACGCCGCACTGCCCCAGCGCCGGCGCCCCGGCGGCGTTGAGCGCCGCGCAGGGCTGCCCCACCTCCACCAGCGACTCGTCGGTGACGCCGTCGCAGTCGTTGTCGCGCGCGTCGCACACCTCGGGGCGCGCGGCGCCGAGGGGCGCGCAGCGGGCGGCGCCGTCGCGGCAGGCCACGGCGCCGAGGGCGCAGTCGCCGAGCGCCTCGAGGACGCACGAGAGGCCCTCGCCCGGCACGCCCTCGTCGGTGACGCCGTCACAGTCGTTGTCGAGCAGATCGCAGCGCTCCGGCGCGCTCGCCTGAGCTGCCGCGTCGCGCAGGGGCACGCAGGCGGGCGCGCCCCCCACGCAGCGCAGGCGCCCCGCCGCGCACACGCCGCGCGCCCCGGTCGCGCAGTCGAGGCCTAGGTCCTGCTGCCCCTCGTCCGCCACGCCGTCGCAGTCGTTGTCGCGGCCGTCGCACACCTCGGGCAGCGCCGCCGACAGGTCTGGGCCGTCGCAGCGCAGCGCGCCGAGGAGGCACTGCACCACCCCCGCGCCGCAGGCGGTGGCGCAGGCGTCGCCCACGTTGGGCACGGGGGGGCCCGGACTCACCACCTGCTCATCGGCGCGCCCGTCGCAGTCGTTGTCGAGGCCATCGCACACCTCGGGGCGCGGGGCGGGCTGGCGCGCCTCGCAGGAGAGCGCGCCGCCGCAGCGCGTGAGGCCCGCCGCGCACTCGCCGAGGGCGCCCTCCACGTCACAGCGCTCCCCCTCGCCCGGGGCGCCCTCGTCGGCGCGCCCGTCGCAGTCGTTGTCCTGCGCGTCGCAGAGCTCGACGCCCGGCTCCACGGCGCGCACGCAGCGCGCCTGCCCGTTGAGGCAGCGGGTGCGCCCCTCGGCGCACAGCCCCAGCAGGCCCGTGGGGCAGGCGTCGTCGCCGCCCGGGTTGCCCTCGTCGCTGAGACCGTCGCAGTCGTTGTCGAGGCCGTCGCAGGCCTCCGCCGCGGGGCTCCCGATGGGCAGGCAGGCGAGCGCGCCCCCGGCGCCGCAGCGGGTGTAGCCGAGGTCGCACGCCCCGAGCGCCCCCGTGGAGCAGCGCGCGCTCCCCTCCGGGTCCCCCTCGTCCACGCGCCCGTCGCAGTCGTTGTCGACGTTATCGCAGCGCTCGAGGGTGGGGGGGTAGAACGGCTCGCAGATCCAGCGCGCGCTCACGCAGCGCGTGGCGCCCGGCTGACACCGGCCGCGCAGGCCCGTGGTGCAGTCGTTGCCCTCCCCCTGCACGTCGTCATCGATCAGCCCGTCACAGTCCTCATCAAACCCGTTACAGACCTCCTCGCCCACCTGACACAGCACGTCATCACAGGCGTCCCCGAGGCCGTCGCGGTCAGCGTCCGCCTGGTCGGTGTTGGGGAGCGCGGCGCAGTTGTCGCACTCATCCCCGCGCCCGTCGCCGTCGCCGTCGCGCTGGGCGGGGTTGGGGGCGAGGGGGCAGGAGTCTACCGCCTGGCACACGCCGTCGGCGTCCGAGTAGCGATCATCGCAGGGGCCCGCGCTGGCGTTGAGGAGGGTGAGCGCGGCGAGGGCGGTGGCGGTGGCCGCGCGGGCGCAGCCGCGGGGGGCGGCGCAGGGCCAGCTCCCCGCCGCCTCCTGCGACGTCACCAGCGCGTGGGCGGCGTCGTAGCGCCAGCCGGGGGGCTCCTGCGGATACCCGTCGTTGCTCGGGTTGCGGAGCGCGGGCCACGGCGCCGCGGCGAGCGCCGCGCGGCGGTCGGCGAGGTCGAGGGCGCGCGAGAGCAGCCACACGTGCTCATAGTAGAGGGTGGCGCTCCCGGCGGGCACCTGCGTGTAGCTGAGGCCGACGCGGAGCGCGGCGAGCAGCGCCTGCGCGCGGGCGTCGTCGGGGGCGACCCCCTCGCTGAGGTAGAGCCACAGCGCCGCGCTCCCCGCCGGGGAGGTGGCGGCGGCGGTGGAGCAGCCGCGCTCCGTGGCGCCCACCACCGCGCCTCCCGACGACTTGAGCGTGTTGTCGACGAACGAGAGGACCGTCGCCAGCGAGGCGTCAGCGCCCGGGGCGCGCGGCGCCGCCGAGAGCAGCCCCGTGTAGGCGGCGTGGGTGGCGAGGAGCTCGCCGTCGGGGCGGGGGGCGCGCTCGCTCCACCCCGTGGCGTTGCACGAGGTGGGCGCGTGCCCCTGCGCCCCGCGCAGCGCCGCCACCCCGTTGCTGATCGCCGCGTCCACCGACACCGCCGCCCCCACGGCGCTCGGCCCGCCCGTCTGCCGGTAGAGCGACAGGAACGAGAGGTTGGGGCCCGTGCCGTAGGCGTACGCGTCGCTGGCGAGGCCCGTGCGGAGGGCGGGGTCGAGCGAGATCACGTAGGACGCCATCGCGCGCAGGACCGCCTGGTCCTCCGCCGACGAGCGCGCGTAGCCGAGGGGGCGGGCCCGTGAATCCGCGCTCTCACGGCGCTCCAAGAGCGCGAGCCCCCCAAAGGGCGTGCTCCAGGTGTTGAGGTTGCCCGCGCGGGTGTTGACCTTGATCCAGGACGCCGCGCGCTCCACGGCGGTGTGCTTGAGGTCGCCAAACGGCGTGCGCTCCGCGCGCGCCTCAGGGGGCGTGAGCGCCCCAGCGGCGAGAGCGAGGGCGAGGGCGAGGACGCGGGCGAGGACGAGGGCGCGGGCGCGGGCGAGGGCGCGGGCGCGGGCGGGCAGTCGAGGCGTCATGGTGTCTTAACCTTCAGGCGATGTGACCTACTTGATCAGCGAGCCGCCCTCTCGCTCCAGGATGTCCTCGAGGGTGACGCGCTCGCCCCCCTCGAGCCCCCCCTCCAGAATCTGATGAATGCGCTGGCGCGCCACCACCGCCCGCTCCACCCCCGGGCGCGGCGCCGAGAGGTTGAGCGCGCCGCGCTCGCGGCCGAGGCGCCGCTGCGTGGACGTGAGGAGCTCAAAGGCGGGCGACGAGATCGACGTGAGCTGGCGCAGCCCGATGAGCGTCCGCTGCAGCGCCGCCACCATGGGGAAGCGCGCGGTGGGCTCGGCGGCGAGGCCCTTGAGGAGCACCGTGTGGAGGCAGGCCTCGAGGCGGCGGTCGAGCTGGCGCCCGCGCTGCGGCAGCGCCGGCCAGGCGCGGTCGGGGCTCGAGACGGGGGCCTCGGGCGCCACCCCAAAGACGAGGTGGTGGAGCAGCGACGCGCACAGGTACACCGCGTAGAGGCGCCGGTCGCGCTCCTGCGTGAGGACCGCAGGCGGGGGCGACGAGAGCTCGCCGGGGGGCGACGAGACGTGCTCGGAGAGCGGGCGGCGGTCGAGGGCGAGGTCCACGAGCGAGAGCTGCAGGGCGCCGTTGGGGCGCGGCGCCACCACGAGCGTGTGGAGCGAGATGCTCGCCGTAAAGACCTGCGCGTCGTGGGCGCGGCGGAGCAGCTCGCAGAGCTGAATCACCAGCGACAGCGCCACGTCGAGGTCGAGGGTCTGCTGCTCGCGGAGCAGCGTGTAGAGGGGCTGGCCCTCCGGGCGGTCCACCACAAAGAACAGGCGCCCGCCCGCGTCGAGGGCGCCGTCGCGGAGCGTGCAGTAGGGCGTGTCGCGCAGCGGCGCAGACTGCGTAAAGGCGCCGCCGAGCTGCCTGAGCAGCGCCTCGGGCGCCACGTCGGTCTTGAGCTGCGGATAAAAGAGCGTCACCTCCCCGCCGCGGCGCGCGTCCACCCCCGCCCACAGCTCCCCGCAGCGAATCGCGGCGAGCGACTCCACGGCGAGGTAGCGCTCATTGCCGCGGGGGTGCTCAGGCTGCGTGGGGTGCGCCGCGAGCGCGTCGGCGTTTGGCGCGTGGGACTCGAGCGCGCGGAAATGGAGCGCGTGGGACTCGGGCGCGCCCGAGTCGAGCGGGGGGGCGGC
>VGTA01000090.1 GCA_016874875.1 Deltaproteobacteria bacterium
CCTCCCTGCGCGCCCGCCTGCGCGCCGCCCTGCGCGCCGCCCTGCGCGCCGCCCTGCGCGCCGCCCTGCGCGCCGCCCTGCGCGCCGCCCTGCGCGCCGCCCTGCGCGCCGCCCTGCGCGCCCGCCTGAGCGCCGCCCTGAGCGCCTCCCTGCGCCCCCCCCTGCGCCTCCGCGCCGGCCCCTGCCTGCGCGCCCGCCCCAGCGCCCCCCGTGACCGACATCACCCCGCCCGCCCCCTCGACGCCAGAGAGGCGCGGGTTATAGTTGGGGTTGGCGTCCTGGCAGGCGGCGAGCGACGCGGCGAGCGACGCGGCGAGCGACGCGGCGAGCGACGCGGCGAGGGGGCGAGCGCGGCCCGGGGGGGACGCCGGGGGCGAGGGGGCGAGGCGCGGGGTTAAGTCGCTCATGGTGAACTCCTTGATCGGCCGAGGTGGCGTCAGGAGTGTACACCCTCAGCGCGCTGCGCGCGAGCGGCGCCGCGCGGAGTCCCTCAGGCGAGGTTGGCGTTGGCGAAGTCCCAGCTCACCAGATTCCACCACGTCTTCACGTAGGCGGCGCGGTCGTTGCGGTAGTCCACGTAGTAGGCGTGCTCCCACACGTCGCAGGTGAGGACGGGCCTGTGGGCGCCCGTGAGGGGCGTCTCGGCGTTACCCGTGGTGGTGATCTGGAGGGCGCCGCTGGCGTCCTGCACCAGCCACGCCCAGCCCGAGCCGAACTGCCCGGCGGCGGCGGCGCTGAACTTCTCCTTAAAGGCCTCAAAGGAGCCAAACGAGGCGTCGATCGCCGCCGCGATGGCGCCGGTGGGCGCGCCGCCGCCCTTGGGGCTCAGGCTCTTCCAGTAAAAGTCGTGATTCCACACCTGCGCGGCGTTGTTGAACACGCCGCCGCTCGTGCTCTTCACGAGGGTGACGAGGTCCTTGCCCTGCAGGTCGGCGTTGGCGTCCACGGCGGCCACGAGGCGCGTGTAGTAGCCCATGTGGTGCTTGCCGAAGTGGTAGTTAAGGGTCTCCTCAGAGATATGGGGGGCGAGGGCGTCGCGGCTGTAGGGGAGCTCAGGGGCGTTCAGGGACATGTTGCCTCCGGGGGGGCCACTCGTGGCCGGGGTGAGGGCAGCGCGCGGCGCGCGCGAGGGGAGGGCGGCGGCGCCCTGCTGGGCGCGCCATAGTTTATATGACTTCTAAACTTGAGGTTGTCAACTCAGCGACCGCCCCGCGGCCGACGGCGGGGCGAGCTGCACATAGACCTCCGCGTGCCCGCTGTGGGGGAACAGGTGAAAGAGGCGCGCGCGCGTCACGCGCCACCCCCGCGCCCGCAGCGGCGCGAGGTCGCGGGCGAGGGCGGCGGGGTGGCAGGAGACGTAGCTGATGGCGCGGACGGGGGCGCGCGCCAGCTCCTCCATGAGCGGCGCGGCGCCCTCGCGGGGGGGGTCGAGCACCACGTGATCAAACTCACCGCGCGCCACGCCGCCGGGCAGCGCGTCGAGGCGCTGCGCGTCGGCATGGAGGGGCAGCCCCTCCGCGGCGGCGAGGGCGCGGAGGGCGCTCACGGCGCGCGGGTCGAGCTCGAGGCAGGTGAGGCGCCGCCCGCCGGCGGGGGCGCCCTCTAGCGTGCCCGCGCCCGCCGCCTCGCGGGCGAGCGGGGCGCTGAGGTTGCCGGAGCCGGCGTAGAGCTCAAGGACGCGCAGGTCGCCCGCGCACCCGCGCACCACCTCGTCCACGAGCGCGGCGTTGCCCTCCTGGTGCGCCTGCATGAAGGCGGCGGCGTGGTGGGGCACGGGGGGGCGGCCGGGGGCGCCGAGGTCGTTGAAGGGGCGCCCCCACGACAGCTCCTCGAAGCCCACCTCCGCGCGCCCCTCCGCGCGCCCCTCGCCCGCGAGAGGCGCCGAGAGCGCCACCCCGTGCACGGGGCCGCCCGCCTGCGCGCAGAGCGCCTCAAAGGTGGCGTGGAGGGCGGCGCGGGCGGCGGGGGTGAGGGGGGCGCGCAGCGCGAGGGCGAGCGTGGCGCTCGGGGCGCCGCGGGCGGCGCTCAGGCGCAGCTCGCCGCCGCCGCGGAGCGGACTCGCCGCCCCGAGGAGCGCCTCGCGCGCCGCGCGCAGGGCGGCGTTGAGGGCGGGGGCGAAAGTGGGGCAGGAGGGGGTGTCGACCACCTCGCCCCCGGGGGCGAAAAAGCCTAGGGCGGCGGGCGGGGCGTGGGGCGCGGGGGCGCGGAGGTGCAGGCGCGCGGTGTGCCGCCACGCCCGCTCAGGCGACCAGAAGCTCGGCGCCCACGGCAGGGGCGCGCCCATCGCGCGCTCGAGCTCGCGCGCCACGTCTCGCTCGAGCGCCTCGAGCTGCTGCGCGTCGGTGAGCGCCTGCCACGGGCAGCCCCCGCAGCGCTCCACTCGCTCGCAGAACGGCGCGGCGCGCCCCGCCCCCTCGGCGAGCGCCCGCCCCGCCCGCACCTCCACGCTGCGCGCCTGCGCCCGCGTCACCCGCGCCTCCACCACGTCGCCGAGCCCCACCACCCCCTCCACCCACGCCACGCGCCCGTCCGGCGCGCGCCCGAGCAGGCGCCCGCCGAGGGCGGCGCGCTCCACGGTGAGGGGGAAGGGCGCCGGGGTCGGGGCCGGGGCGGGGCGCGGGGCGCGGGGAGGGGCTGGGCGGGGCATGGGCTCAGTCCTGACGTGCGGGGCGCGCCGCGAGGGCGTCGCGCACCGCGACGCTCAGCTGGGCGCGGCGGTACGGCTTGCTCAGGAGCGTCACGAGGCCGCTCTCTTGGAGGTCGCGCAGCGCCTCCTCGCGGGCGAATCCAGAGGAGAGGTTGGCCACCACGCGCTCCACGGCGACCGTGGGGTAGAGGCTGGCGACGAGCCCCACGCCCACGATGGCGAAAACGAGCGTGGGCACAAAGCGGGCCATCGTCCGCGCGACGCGCTCGTGGAGCTCGTGGAGAATCTCTCGCTCGAGGCGAGTGGAGGGCTTGAGCGTCATGCGAGAGGGGCGCGCGGGAGAGGCGCAGGAGAGGCGCAGGGGGCGCAGGGCTGAGGGAGCGCCATCACACACCTTCAGGCGCGCTCAATCAAGCATACTGAAAGAAGTTGTCCCACTTGTTATCCATCAAGCGGAGCGCCTCAGGGAGCGGGAGCGCCTCATAGCGCGTCTCCCCGTCGGCGCCGCGGGCGGCGCGGGCGATGGGCAAGAACATCGTGGAGCGCGCCTGCAGCGGCGTGGGCGCCGCCTCGCCGCGGTCGTTGAGCGGCGCGCAGATCTTCTCGAGGGCGTCCTCCACCTCAAAGTCCACCTCGAGGTCCTTGAAGTGCTTGTTGAGGAAGCGCTCCGCCGCCTCGTCGAGCTCCTGCGCCGTGAGCGGCCGGGCCGCCTTGAGGAGCAGCGCGTAGGCGACGAGCCCCTCCTTGAGCTCCTGGTCCTCAATGGAGTCGAGGAGGTACTGCAGCACGCCCACGTCATTGTCGAGGTTCTTGCTGTAGAGGTCCTGCGACATCTGCAGCAGGTAGCGGCGGCGGGTGTTGATGAAGCGGGTGACGGTCTTGAAGGCGAGGAGGCCGAGGAGGCTGAGGAGCGCCACGAAGCCGCCCTTGCCCCCCGCGCCGCTCGTGAGCTTGACCACGCCCATCACCAAGCCCACGAAGCCCAAGAAGTAGAGCATGAACTTGTCAAACGACTTCATGCGGATGTGCTTCTCGGGGAACACCAGCTCGAGGTCGGCGAGGGGCACGTTCTGGAAGAGCTTGATGTAGATGGTGGGGTTGGTGCTGCCCGGGGGGGGCGCCTTGATGAACCGCCCGATCACGGGCAGGCGCGTGAGGAGGGGCGGCGGCGAGGGCGGGTAGAGGCGAAAGAGGCACACCACGCGCTCCATGGCCGGCTCCTGCAGCAGGGACGCGCCAAAGAAGCTCTTGAGGGTCATGCGCTGTTTCTGGAGGCTCTTGCGGCGCAGCCAGCGGGGGACGAACGCCACGTCGGCGTCGCTCGGCGCCCGCGCGTCGCCCTCGACGCGCGCCTCGCCGGCGGCGCTCGCCGCGGCGCGTTTGGGGCGGGGGGCGAAGGGGCGGCCCGTGAGCACCGCGCGCCCGAGGTCCACCGCCCCGCGCACCGCGCCCACGCCTAGATTCACCGCCCCGTCCACGAGCTGCTCGGTGCGCCCCTCCACCGTCTTGACGCCCTTCTGCAGCGGCCTGAAGACCAGCTCAAAGAGGCGGTCCACGAGGATGTTGATCTTCTGGAACAAGAAGAGCCCCTCCACGCGGTCCGCCTTAATGCCCCGGTGGAACATGAGCATGCGCTCGTCGTACTCCTGTGGGAGCTGCAGGAAGGAGGCGAGGTCCTCGACCTGCGCCTTGTCGGCGAAGGCGGCGCGCCCCTCGGGGGTCCGCGAGTAGGCGAGGGTGCCGCGGATGAGGGCGGGGTCTTGGATGTTGAGGTTGACCTCCACGGGCAGGTCGAGCAGGTAGGTGTGGCTGCTGGCGTGGCGCTGCTCGGCGTCGCTGAGGGGGTTGAAGTTGCCGCGCACCATCAGCGTGGTGAAGTTCACCATCAGCCGCCGCTCGCGCCGCGTGAGCTCCTCGGCGCTCACCCCCTCGCGCATCTTGTCGCCCATCCACGGCGCGAAGTACTCGTAGTCCTCTTTGAGCTCGTTGAGGAGCTCGTGGTAGTGGAAGTGGTACACGCCCTCCATGATCCTCACCAGCTGCGCGAACTCCCCGCGCCCCCCCTCCCCGAGCTCCTCGGCGAGCGCGCTGATGATGCGCGATTTGCTGATGGGGATGTAGCTCTCGTGGGGCAGGTACACCCAGTCGTCCACGCGCCACTCCTTGCGCGCGCGCGGCGGCGGGGGCTCGGCGCCTCGGTAGAGGAGGCCGTCGTCGATCCAGCCTTCCTCGAAGGGGTTACTGCTCTTTTGGCTGCTCTTTTGGCTGCTCTTTTGGGGGGGGGCGCTATAGCTCAAATCAACACCTCGAGGATGGGGGGGAGGGGCGGGGTCGCGGAGGGCGCAGGGGCGCGTCGGGCGAAGCTAACGCCGCGGGCGCCCTGAGGCAAGGGGCGCGAGGGGGCGCGAGCGCCCTTGAACCTCCACGGCGCGCGCGCTACCTTGCCGCCAGCTGCCCGCGCGGGGCCCGCCCTCCTGCGCGCGCCCTCCTCCGCGAGACCGCCCTCCTCCGCGAACCCTGTGAGTCCCGATGCGCCACCCCACCCCCGCCGCGCCCCTGCGCTTCGTCACCGCCGCGAGCCTCTTTGACGGCCACGACGCCGCCATCAACATCATGCGCCGCATCCTGCAGGACCTCGGGGCGGAGGTGATCCACCTCGGGCACGACCGCTCGGCGCGCGAGATCGTGGAGGCGGCGATTCAGGAGGACGCGCACGGGGTGGCGGTGTCGTCGTACCAGGGGGGGCATATGGAGTTCTTCACCTATATGGTGGACCTGCTACGCGAGGCGGGGCGCCCCGAGATCAAGGTCTTTGGCGGGGGCGGCGGCACCATCACCGACCGCGAGATCGAGGAGCTGCACCGCCGCGGCGTGGCGCACATCTACTCGGTGGAGGACGGGCGCCGGCTGGGACTCGTGGGCATGATCGAGCACATGATGGCGCTCGCTGCGCGCCCCCTCGCCCTCCCCGCCACGGAGGAGGAGGTCCACGCCGCCCTCGACGGCGGGCGCGCGGGGGTGGCGCGGGCGTTGAGCTGGGTGGATGCGGCGCACGCGCTCTCGGGGGAGCGCGGCGAGGGGGAGCGCGCCCTCGCCCTCCTGCGCGCCGTGAGCGCCGCCCGCGCCGCTCGCCGCCCGCCCGTCCTAGGCGTGACGGGGGTGGGCGGCGCGGGCAAGTCGTCGCTCACCGACGAGCTCGTGCGCCGCCTCCTGCGCGCCTTCCCCGACCGCCAGCTCGCCGTGCTCTCCGTGGACCCCACCCGCCGCCGCTCGGGCGGCGCTCTGCTCGGCGACCGCATCCGCATGAACGCCATCGCGAGCCCCCGCGTGCTCATGCGCTCCATAGCCACCCGCAGCCAGCACACGGCGGTGTCGCCGGCGGTACGCGACGCCCTCAGCCTCCTGCGCGCCTCGGGGGTGGACCTCGTGGTCCTGGAGACGGCGGGCATCGGGCAGAGCGGCAGCGAGGTGGTGGACCTCGCCGACGCCTCGCTCTATGTGATGACGCCGGAGTTCGGCGCGCCGAGTCAGCTCGAGAAGATCGACATGCTCGATTTCGCCGACGTGGTGGCGCTCAACAAGGCCGACAAGCGGGGCGCGGAGGACGCGGCGCGCTACGTGGCCAAGCAGGTGCAGCGCAACCGCCATGCCTTTGACCGCCCCCTCGACGAGATGCCCGTGTTCTTGTGCATGGCGAGCCGCTTTGGCGACGAGGGCGTGGATCGCCTCTTTGAGCGCCTGTGCGCGCTCATCGGGGAGCGCGCGGGCGACCCCGCCGCGTGGGCGCCCCCCGCCCGCCCCAGCCGCGCCGCCGACGCCATCACCGTGGTGCCCCCGAGCCGCGCGCGCTACCTCTCGGAGATCTCGGAGGCGGTGCGCGCCCACCACCGCCACGCCGCGCGCGAGGCGGCGGTCGCCGCTGAGGCCGACGGCCTCCGCCGCTCCCTCCGCCTGCTCGGGGTGGAGGCGCCGTGGGGGGATGTCCCGAGCTCGGGCGCGGGCGAGGGCGAGGGCGAGCGCGCCGCCGCGGCGCGGGTGCTCGCGGGGCTCTACCGCGAGCGGCTCGAGGCGCTCTCGGCGGATTCGCGCGCCCTCCTGCGCGGCGTGCCGGCGCTCCGCGAGGCGTACACCGCCGCCACGCACAGCTATTTCGTGCGCGGGCGCGAGATCAAGGTGAGCAACTACACCGCCACGCTCTCGCGCACCGAGGTGCCCAAGGTGTCGCTGCCCCGCACGGACGACTGGGGCGACTGGCTCCGCTGGCAGCTCCTCGAGAACGCCCCCGGGCGCTTCCCGTTCACCGCCGGCGTGTTCCCCTATAAGCGCCAGGGGGAGGACCCCACGCGCATGTTCGCCGGCGAGGGGCACCCCGAGCGCACCAACCGCCGCTTCCACTACCTCTCGCAGGGGCAGCCCGCCGCCCGCCTCTCCACCGCCTTTGACTCTGTGACCCTCTACGGGCGCGACCCCGACCGCCGCCCCGACATCTACGGCAAGGTGGGCAACTCAGGGGTGAGCGTGGCCACCCTCGACGACGCCAAGCGCCTCTACTCGGGCTTTGACCTCTGCGCGCCCGCCACGAGCGTGTCGATGACGATCAACGGCCCCGCGCCCACGCTGCTCGCCTTCTTCCTCAACGCCGCCATCGACCAGCAGGTGGAGCGCCGCCTGCGCGAGACGGGGCGCTGGGAGGAGGCGCGGGCGCGCGTGGCCGCCCTCGCCCCAGACGCGCCCTCCTACCGCGGCGACCTGCCCCCCGGGCACGACGCAGGTGGGCTCGGGCTGCTCGGGGTGTCGGGGGAGCAGCTCCTGAGCGCGGAGGAGTACGCCGAGGTCAAGGCGCGCACCCTCCGCGGCGTGCGCGGCACGGTGCAGGCGGACATCCTCAAGGAGGACCAGGCGCAGAACACCTGCATCTTCTCCACGGAGTTCTCGCTCAAGGCGATGGGCGATATTCAGCAGTACTTCATCGACCATGACGTGCAGAACTTCTACTCGGTGTCGATCAGCGGCTACCACATCGCCGAGGCGGGGGCGAATCCCATCTCACAGCTCGCCTTCACCCTCGCTAACGGCTTTACGTTCGTGGAGTACTACAGGGCGCGCGGCATGGACCCGAGCGCGTTCGCGCGTAATCTGTCGTTTTTCTTTAGCAACGGCGTGGACCCCGAGTACGCGGTGATCGGGCGCGTGGCGCGGCGCATCTGGGCGGTGGCGATGCGCGACCTCTATGGCGCCGACGCGCGCAGCCAGCAGCTCAAGTACCACATCCAGACCTCGGGGCGGTCGCTGCACGCCCAAGAGATCCAGTTCAACGACATCCGCACCACCCTGCAGGCGCTCTACGCGGTGATGGACAACTGCAACAGCCTCCACACCAACGCCTATGACGAGGCGATCACCACCCCCACGGAGGAGTCGGTGCGCCGCGCCCTCGCCATTCAGCTCATCATCAACCGCGAGCTGGGGCTCACCAAGAGCGAGAATCCGCTGCAGGGGTCGTTCTTGATTGAGGCGCTCACGGACCTCGTGGAGGAGGCGGTGCTCAAGGAGTTCGACCGCATCACGGAGCGCGGCGGGGTGCTCGGGGCGATGGAGGTGATGTACCAGCGCGCCAAGGTGCAGGAGGAGTCGCTCGACTATGAGCACAAGAAGCACAGCGGCGAGCTGCCCATCGTGGGCGTGAACACGTTCTTGCCCAAGGAGGCGCCGGCGGGGGTGGTGGAGGTGCAGCTGATCCGCGCCTCCGACGAGGAGAAGGAGCAGCAGCTGGCGGGGCTGGCGTCGTTCCACGCGCGCCACGCCGCGCGCGCCCCCGCGGCGCTCGCCCGCCTGCAGACCGCCGCCCTGAGCGGCGCGAACCTGTTTGAGGAGCTGATGGAGACGGTGAAGGTGTGCTCGCTGGGGCAGATCACCGAGGCGCTCTTTGAGGTGGGCGGCCAGTATCGGCGGAGCGTCTGATGGGGGGGCGCCTGGCGGGGGGGCGCCTAGCGGGGGGGCGCGCGCGGCGCGCGGCGGAAGGCGTGGGGGGCGCGCCGGCCCCTCTGGAGGGCGCCGCGCCCGACGGCCCCCTCCTCCGCGTGGTCTTCTTGGGCGCGGCGCGCGAGCGCGCGGGGCGCGCGGAGCGCCTGCTGCCGGCGAGCGCCGCGCCCACGCTCGGCGCGCTCCGCGACCTGCTCTGCGCCGAGCACCCGCCGCTCGTCGCGCTGGCGCCCTCGCTCCGCTGGGCGGTGAACGGGGCGTTTGAGCCCCACGCCGCCCGCCCCCTCGCCCCAAGCGACACGGTGACCCTCGTGCCGCCCTTCTCGGAGGGCTAGCCCGCCCTCGCCCTCGCCCTCGCCCTCGCCCTCGCCCTCGCCCTCGCCCTCGCCCTCGCCGCTCAGCGCCCTCTCTCGGGAGGAGGCGCGGCGGCGCGCAAGCCCCGTGACCGCCCCTCCTCTCCCCC
>VGTA01000091.1 GCA_016874875.1 Deltaproteobacteria bacterium
CACCTCCACGCTCACGGAGTGGCTGCGCGCCGCGGGGAGCGCGGGGGCGAGGAGGGGCGCGAGGGGCTCGGCGGCGCCCCACGAGAGCGAGGCGTACCCCCAGGCGAGCAGGTAGGCGGCCCCGAGCGTGGCGGCGAGCTCGCGCCCGCTGTGGGGGGCGATGACCGAGCCGTGCGCCCGCGCCGCGCCGCTCTCCCGCGCCACGCCCGCGGCGGGCGGGAGGGGCGCGCCGTCGAGGGTGAAGGAGTGGGGCAGCTGGCGGGTCTGCAGGACGGGGGTGGCGCGCGCGGCGGGCGGCGCGGCGCTGGCGCTGAGGGCGAGCGCCGCGCTCCCAAACGCGACCACGCGCGCGCTGAGGTCGGCGTTAAAGCTCAGGGCGGGGCTGAGCGCGACGTGCCCCCCGCCCAGCCCCGCCCCCGCGTCCCCCGTGGGCAGCTCCGCCCCCACCCCCGCCGAGAGGTGCGCGCGCCCGTGCGCCGGGCGCCACAGCGTGCCCTTGAGGGCCAGCCCCGCGTCGCTGAGCCCCGCGCGCCCCGCCGCCCCCCGCGGCCACACGCCCGCGTAGGGCAGCGTCCCCGACACCGAGAGCCGCTCAAGGAGCGCCACCTCCACCCGCAGCGCGCTCTGCCACCAGCGCCCGCCCGCCCCGTCGAGCCCCGCCCCGTAGGAGGCGAGCCGCGCGTCGAGCTCAAGGAGGCTCTGCGGCGCGGCGCTGCTCACGCCGTAGGGGGAGGAGGGGTGGTGCGCCGCGGCGGGCCGCGGCGAGCACAGGAGCGCGAGGGTCGCGGGGAGCGCGAGGGTCAGGGCGCGGGGCGCGCGGGGCGCGCGGGAGGTCTTCATAGAGAGGTGCGTGTGGGGGTGGGGGCGAGGGAGAAGGAGGGGGGCGCGCGCCCTCCCTTGCGGCGCGCGGCGGTTTGTAGCACCCTCTCGGCGCGCGCGGGTGTGGTGAGTTGTCGCACCGCGCGCCCCAGCCCCTCCCCCGCGCCCCAGCGAGGCCCCGCGCGCCTATGAAGAACATCGCCATCATCTCCACGGGCGGCACGATCGAGAAGACCTACAACCCCCTCTCGGGGCTCCTCAATAATGAGGTCAGCGTCTTGGAGATCATGCTCAGCCAGCTCACCCTGCGCGGCGTCCGCCTCAGCCGCCTGCAGCTCATGAACAAAGACAGCCTCGACATGAAGCCGCGTGACCACGAGCTCATCGCCCGCACCGTGGAGTCGTGCCTCGAGGAGTACGACGGCGTGGTGGTCACCCACGGCACCGACACGCTTGAGCGCACGGGGCACGCCTGCGTGGAGCAGATTCCCGCGCACCAGCTCAAGGGGCCCGTAGTCTTCACCGGGGCGATGCGCCCCTACGAGCTGCGGAGCACCGACGCGCTACAGAACCTCACCGAGGCGCTCATGGCGGCGCAGCTTTTACCGGCGGGCGTGTATGTGTGCATGCACAACCAGGTCCTGCGCTTCCCCGGCGTCAAGAAGGACCGCGAGCGCCTCTGCTTTGTGTCCACCCCGGCGGGCGCGGCGGGGGCCGAGTCGTGAGCCGCCCGCGCCCCCGCGGCTCGGTGGTGCTCGACACCAACGTCTTGCTCGACGACTCCCTCGCCCTCATCCGCTACGCCGTCGGCGAGGGGGTCATCTACGTGCCCGTCTACGTGCTCGAGGAGCTCGACGCCTTCAAGGGCGAGAGCAGCGACCGCGGCCAGCGCGCCCGCGCGGTCACCCGCGCCCTCGACCAGCTCCGCGCCCGCGGCGACCTCGCCAAGGGTGTGCCGTTGCCCGACGGGGGGTGGCTGCGCCTAGTCACGGTCCACTCCTCCCTCCACGAGGAGGACGCGGCGGGCGGCCCCTACGATGGGTCGAGCATGGGGGAGGGGTCGCTAGACGGGGATGTGTTTCTTGAGGTGCCAGGCACTCCGTATGTGTTCGACTCCACAGACGAAAACCCCTCCCTGCGCGTCGACACGCTCCTCATGCGCTGCGCCCGCCGCCTCAAGGCCACCCTCATCACCCGCGACACCAACCTCCGCGTGCGCGCCGCCGCCTACGGGGTGGACGCCGAGGAGGCGCTCGGCCCCGAGGGCTCTGGCGACACCGACCCCGTCGGCATCCCCGCGCAGGTGAGCGTCGCCGATCAGCTCGCCGCCCTCGGCGCCGGGCTCAACGACGCCCCCGCGTGGGGCCTCACCCCCCTCAACGACGAGCAGCGCCTCGCCCTCCACCACCTGCGCGACCCCGCCGTCACCCTCGTGACGCTCACCGGCAAGGCGGGCACCGGCAAGACGCTCCTCGCCCTCGCCGCGGGGCTCGCGCAGGTGCAGGGGCTGGCGGCGGGCGACGAGGCGCGCTACGAGCGGGTCTTGGTGAGCCGCGCCATCTTCCCCCTCGGGCGCGACATCGGCTACCTGCCCGGGACCCTAGAGGAGAAGATGGCGCCGTGGCTGCAGCCCATCTACGACAACCTCGACTTCCTGCTGCGCGCCCGCCCCTCACGCCAGCCCCACCGCGGGCGCCCCCGCGCCGACGAGCTGCTCGACCTCGGCGCCGTGGAGGTCACCCCCATCACCTACATCCGCGGGCGCTCGATCCCGCGGCAGTACATGATCATCGACGAGGCGCAGAACCTCACCGCCCACGAGGTGAAGACCCTGCTCACGCGCGCCGGGCAGGGCACCAAGGTGGTGCTCATCGGCGACCCGCAGCAGGTGGACAACCCCTACCTCGACGCGCAGCACAACGGGCTCACCCACGCGGCGGAGCGCTTCCGCGGGCAGCCCTGCGCCGCCCACGTGGCGCTCCTCAAGGGCGAGCGGAGCGCGCTGGCGGCGCTGGCGGCGGACGTGCTCTGAGCGCGGGGGCGGCGCCCTCAGAGGGGGCACGCCGCGCGGGGCAACAGGAGGCGGAAGATGGCGCCCACCCCCTCCTCGCCGCCCACCTCGAGAGCGCCGCCGAGCTGCGCGCACACCGCCTGCACCGTGGCGAGCCCCAGCCCGTGCCCGCCGCGGCCACGGCGGGTGCTCACGTAGGGCTCTAGAATGCGGGCGCGCAGGGCCTCGGGGATGCCCACCCCCGTGTCGCGCACCTCCAAGACCACCAGATCCGACGACCACCGCGCCCGCTCCTCGTCCGTGGCGAGGCGGAGGGCGACGGTGACGGCGTGGTCGCGGGGAGGCAGGGCGGCGCGCGCCTCCTCCACGGCGTGGCCGGCGTTGACGCACAGGTTGAGCAGCGCGCGCTCAAGGAGCTGCGGGTCCGCCACCGCGCACGCGCCCGCGCCGCCCTCCGCCCCCGCGCCGCCTTCCGCCTCGTCGAGCTCCACGCGCAGCGGCGTGGGCGCCACGGCGCGGCTCAGGGTGGGCGCGAAGGCGCGCAGCAGCCCCTGCAGGCACACGGGCGCCAGCGGCGCCGCCGGCGCCGCCCCGAGGTCGAGCAGACTCCGCACCAGCCCCTCGCCGCTCTGGCACATCCGCAGGCCGCTCGCGATCAGCTCGTGGTCGTCGTCGTCGAGCAGGTGCGCGCGGTCCTTGAGGAGGTCGAGGGTGCCGCGGAGCACCATGAGCAGGTTCTTGAGGTCATGCGTCACGCGCTGCCCCATCTCCGCGAGGGCGCTGAGCGTGCGCGCGCGCGTCGCGCTCTCCTGCAGGCGCTTGAGGGGCGTGAGGTCCGCCACCAGGGCGAGGGCGGCGTAGGGGGCGCCGCCGGGATCGTGCAGCAGCACTAGGCTCAGGGCGCCCGCCCGCTCCTCGCCGCCCTTGGTGATGTAGCGCTTCTCCATCTGAAAGTGCCGCAGGCTGCCCTCGATCAGCCCCTGCGCCTCGCGCCCCTCGCGGGCGTGGTCCTCAGGGTGGCTCAGCGCCCCCACCGTCATCCCCACGAGCTCCTCGCGCGGATAGCCGAGGAAGACGCAGAGAGCGTCGTTGACGTAGGTGAGGCGCCCGGCGAGGTCGCTGATGGCGGCGGGGACGGGGGCGCGGTCCACGAGGTCGCGATACGCGTCGCGGCGCGTCCCCTCCTCCGCCGCCGCCCCCGCGCGCCGCTCGAGGTCCGCGCGCGCGCTCCACACCAGCTCGCGCAGCAGGCGCCGCAGGGGCTTGGCGGCCGCCCCCTCCCCGACGCAGACGAGGTTGTTGAGGGTGTAGCGGCCCTCCTCGAGGCCCGCGAGGAGGTCCTCGGCGGACTCCGCGCGCCACGCGGCGCCCCCCGCGGCGCCCCCCGCGGCGCCCCCCGCGGCGCCCTCCGCGGCGCCCTCCGCGGCGCCCTCCGCGGCGCCCTCCGCGGCGCCCCCCGCGGCGCCCTCCTCCGGCGCCACCCGCCAGCGGAGGGTCACGGCTCGTACCCTAGGCTCGGCGCGAGCCAGCGCTCCGCCTCTGAGCGCGACCAGCCCTTGCGCGCCGCGTACGAATCCACCTGGTCGCGGTCCACGCGCCCGAGCCCAAAGTAGCGCGCGTCGGGGTGGGCGAAATAGAGCCCGCTCACCGCGCTCGGCGGCGTCATGGCGTAGGACTCGGTGAGGCGCACGCCCACGCGCGCCGTGGCGTCGAGGAGCTCAAAGAGGGTCGCCTTCTCGCTGTGCTCGGGGCAGGCGGGGTAGCCCGGCGCGGGGCGGATCCCCTCGTAGCGCTCGGCGATCAGGTCGTCGTTGCTCAGCGCCTCGTCGGGGGCGTACCCCCACAGCTCCTTGCGGACGCGCTCGTGCAGGCGCTCGGCGAACGCCTCGGCGAGGCGGTCGGCGAGCGCCTTGAGCAGGATGGCGCGGTAGTCGTCCCCCGCGCCCTCCGCCGCCGCGATCACCCCCTCCGCCTCGATGCACACCGCGAAGGCGCCGATGTAGCCCACGGGGGCGGCGGGGGGGGAGTCCGCGTCGGCGGAGGGCGCGGGGGGCACAAAGTCCGCCAGACTCAGGTGCGGCTGCCCCGCCGGGCGCGGGACCTGCTGGCGCAGGCAGCGGAGCACCCGCCGCGCGCGCCCGCCCTCAGCGCCCTCAGCGCCCTCAGCGCCCTCAGCGGGCACATACACCACGATGTCGTCCTCCTCCCCCTCCCGCTCCGACTGGTGCGCCTCAAAGAGCCCCACCACGCCCCGAGCGCGCATGAGCCCCCCCGCGATCACCTCATCGAGCAGCTCGCGCCCCTCCTCGTAGAGCTGCGTCGCCTGCGTCCCCACCACCTCGTCGCTCAAGATCGCCGGGAAGCGCCCGGCGAGCCCCCACGACTGAAAGAAGGGGGTCCAGTCCACCCGCGCGGCGAGCTCCTCTAGCGGGTAGGAGTCGAGGGTGTGGACGCCCATCCGCCGCGGGCGGGCGGGCGGGTGCGCCGCCCAGTCGAGGCGCGCGCGCCGCGCCCTCGCCTCGGCGAGGGGCACCAGCGGCGCGCGGCGCGAGCGGGCGTGCTGCGCGCGCAGCTCCTCCTGCTCGGCGCGCAGCTCCTCCATGAACGCCGCGCGCTGCGTGGGGCTCAGGAGGCGCGACGCCACCCCCACCGCCCGCGAGGCGTCGAGCACGTGTGTCACGGGGCCGCTGTAGCGGGGCGCGATCTTCACCGCCGTGTGCTTCTTGGAGGTGGTGGCGCCGCCGATCAAGAGGGGCTGCGTAAAGCCCTGCCGCTCCATCTCCTCCGCCACCTGCGACATCTCGTCGAGAGAGGGCGTGATCAGCCCGCTCAGCCCGATGAGGTCGGCGCCCTCCTCGCGGGCGCGGCGCAGAATCTCGGCGCCCGGCACCATCACGCCGAGGTCCACCACCTCAAAGTCGTTGCACTGGAGCACCACCCCCACGATGTTCTTGCCGATGTCGTGCACGTCGCCCTTGACGGTGGCGAGCACCACCTTGCCCGCCGAGCGGCGCTGCCCCTCCCCGGCGGCGCGGAGGTGGGGCTCGAGCCACGCCACCGCCTGCTTCATCACGCGCGCGCTCTTGACCACCTGCGGCAAGAACATCTTGCCCGCCCCAAAGAGGTCGCCCACCGTCGACATCCCCGCCATCAGCGGCCCCTCGATCACCGCGAGGGGGCTCTTGAGCGCCGCGAACGCCTCGGCGGTGTCCTCCACCACAAAGCGCGCGTCGCCGCGCACGAGCGCGTAGCGCAGGCGCTCCTCCACCGCCCCCTCGCGCCACGCGAGGTCCTCGCCGCGCCCCTTGCGCTCCCCCCCCGCCGCTCGCTCCGCCCACTCGAGCAGGCGCTCGGTGGCGTCAGCGCGGCGGTCAAAGAGCAAGTCCTCCACGCGCACGCGCAGCTCAGGCTCGATATCGTCATACACCGCGAGCTGCCCCGCGTTGACGATGCCCATGTCGAGGCCCGCCTGGATGGCGTGGTAGAGGAACGCCGAGTGCATGGCCTCGCGGAGCGCCTCCTGCCCGCGGAACGAGAACGAGAGGTTGCTGACGCCGCCGCTGAAGTGGACGTGAGGGCAGGAGGCCTTGAGGTGGCGCACCGCCTCGATAAAGTCGATGGCGTAGCGGCGGTGCTCGTCGATGCCGGTGCCCACGGCGAACACGTTCACGTCAAAGATCACGTCCTCGGGGGGGAAGCCCACCTCCTCGGTGAGCACGCGGTAGGCGCGCTCGCACACCTCCACCTTGCGCGCCAAGGAATCCGCCTGCCCGCGCTCGTCAAACGCCATCACCACCACGGCGGCGCCGTAGCGGCGGGCGAGGAGCGCCTGCGCCTTGAAGGACTCCTCCCCCTCCTTGAGCGAGATGGAGTTCACGATGGGCTTGCCCTGCACGCGCTGCAGGCCCGCCTCGATCACATCCCAGCGCGAGGAGTCGATCATGACGGGCACGCGCGAGATGTCGGGCTCGCTGGCGATCAGGTCGAGGAAGTCGCCCATCATCGCCGCCGAGTCGAGGAGGCCCTCGTCCATGTTGACGTCGATCACCTGCGCGCCGCCCTCCACCTGCTCGCGCGCCACGTGGAGCGCCTCGTCGAGCTTGCCCTCGCGCACGAGGCGACGGAAGCGCGCCGAGCCGGTGACGTTGGTGCGCTCGCCCACGTTGACGAACAGCAGCTCGGGGGTGACGTTGAGCGGCTCGAGGCCGCTGAGGCGCGTGAGGGGAGGCAGGGCGGGACGCGGGCGCGGGGGGAGCCCGCGGAGCGCCTCGGCGATGGCGCGGATGTGGGCGGGGCCTGTGCCGCAGCAGCCGCCGGCGGCGTTGAGCAGCCCGCGGCGCGCGAAGCCCTGCACCACGGCGGCCATGTGCTCAGGCGTCTCGTCGTAGCCCCCAAAGGCGTTGGGGAGCCCCGCGTTGGGGTGGAGGGTCACGTAGCAGCCCGCCACCCGCGAGAACACCTCCACGTAGGGGCGCATCTCCTCGGCGCCGAGGGCGCAGTTGAGGCCCACGCTCAGGGGCTCGCTGTGGCGCACCGAGGCCCAGAACGCCTCCGCCGTCTGCCCCGAGAGCGTGCGCCCGCTCGCGTCGGTGATAGTCACCGAGATCATCACGGGCGCGCGCCCGCGCCCCTCCGCCGCCCGCGCGTCGAGCAGCGCGCTCACGGCAAAGAGCGCCGCCTTGGCGTTGAGGGTGTCAAAGATCGTCTCCACCATCAGCGCGTCCGCCCCGCCGTCGAGCAGCCCGCGCGCCGCCTCGGTGTAGGCGTCCACGAGCTGCTCAAAGCGCACGTTGCGGAAGCCGGGGCGGTTCACATCGGGGGAGAGGCTGGCGGTGCGGTTGGTGGGGCCGAGGATTCCGATCACGAACCGCGGGCCCGCCGGCAGCGCCGCGTGCTCGCCGCGCGCGCGCTCCTCCTCAAAGCGCGCCACCGCCCGCCGCGCCACCGCCGCGCCCTCTCGGTTCATGCGGTAGACCTGCGCCTCCATGCCGTAGTCGGCCATGGAGATGGCGTTGGCGTTGAAGGTGTTGGTCTCGATGAGGTCAGCGCCGGCGCGCAGGTAGCCGATGTGGATCTCCTCGATGACGTCGGGGCGCGTGAGGCAGAGGAGGTCGTTGTTGCCGCGCTGCGAGAGGGGGTGGTCGGCGAACTCAGCGCCGCGATAGTCCGCCTCCGCGAGCCCGTAGCCCTGGATCATGGTGCCCATGGCGCCGTCGATGATCAGCAGGCGCTCGGCGAGGGCGCGCGCGAGGGGGGAGTCAGCGTTGGGGTGAGGGCGGAGGTGGGCGCTCATGGGGTTGAGCCTCGCTCGTGCGGGTGGGTGGGCGTGGATCATGGGGCGCGGAAGGGGGAGCGTCAAGCGGTGACGCTAAATGGCGAAAAAGGGTGCGCGCCGCTCAAAAAGTCGCTATCAAGGCGCCACGCGAGGGCGCCCACGAGCGCGGCGCCCGCGGGGCGGAGAGAGGACAGAGTACCGGATGAAGAGCCACATGAGCGGAGCAGGGAGCGCAAGGCGCGCGGAGCGCGCGGGGGTGGTGGAGGGCGCCGTGCGCGCGATTCTAGAGGCGGTGGGCGAAGACCCGGCGCGCGAGGGGCTGCTCAAGACGCCTGAGCGCGTGGCGCGCATGTACGCCGAGCTGCTCTCCGGCTACGCTGAGGACCCCGCGCTGGTGGTGGGGGACGCGCTGTTCTCCTGCGAGGGCGACGACCTCGTGGCGGTGTGTGGCGTCCCTTACGCCTCCCTCTGCGAGCACCACATACTCCCGTTCGTGGGCGTGGCGCACGTAGGGTACCTGCCGCGGGGGCGGGTGATCGGCCTCAGCAAGATTCCTCGCATCGTCGACATCTTCGCCCGCCGCCTGCAGGTGCAGGAGCGCCTCACGCAGGAGATCGCCGCCGCCATCGAGGGCGTGTCGGGGGCGCGCGGGGTGATGGTGGTGCTGGAGGGGGAGCACGCGTGCGCGAGTCTGCGCGGCGTCAAGAAGCCCGGCGTCAAGATGATCACGCGCGCCGCGCGCGGCGACTTTGAGGGCGACGAGGGCCTCCGGCGCGCCTTCTTAGAGCAGGTCCGCCTCGCGCGCCCCTAGCCCGCCCCTCGCCCGCCCCGAGCCCGCCCCGAGCGCGATTCTTCTGCTAGATAGCCCGCCTCAAATCAAAGGAGTCCCCTCGATGCGCCCCCGCCGCCCCCTCTCGCCTCTCTCGCCTCTCTCGCCCCTCGCGCTCCTCGCGCTCCT
>VGTA01000092.1 GCA_016874875.1 Deltaproteobacteria bacterium
CAGGGGGTCCTTGGGGATGAACGAGAGGGCGAGCCAGGCGATGAGGGCCCCGTAGAGCACGTCGAGGGCGCCCCAGAGGCGCAGGGCGGGACTCACTGCCCGCGCCCCTTGATGGGCTCGGCGGCGGGGCGCGCGAGGCGCAGGCCGAGGTTGCCCACGCGGTAGTTGAGCTCAAAGGAGGCGCGGTACGACACGCGGCAGCCGTCGTGCTCGCCAAACCAGCTCCCGCCGCGCGCGGCGCGCTCGTCGGGGCCCTGCCCGCCCGGCTCGCTCACCGGGTCCACCGCCACCCCCACCCGCTCGCGCTCCGCGTAGGCCTTGGGCGCCCAGGAGTCATAGACCCACTCCCACACGTTCCCCGAGCAGTCGTAGAGCCCCCAGGCGTTGGGCGCCTTCTGCCCCACGGGGCGCGTGGCGCCGTCGGCGTTCTCGCCGTGCCACGCCACCGCGTCCACGTCGGGCGAGCCGGCGAAGCGGTGGCCCTCCTGCGCCCCCGCCGCCAGCTCCCACTCCGCCTCCGTGGGCAGGCGGTAGCCGGTGGCGTCGCGGTCCCACGAGACGCGCCAGCCCGAGGGCGACTCGTCCTCGCGGAGCGCGTAGGCGGGGGTGAGGTCAAAGAGCTCGGAGAGGGCGTTGCAGAAGCGCGCGGCGTCCACCCAGCTCAGGCGCTCGGCGGGGTGGAGGTCACGCCCGCCGGCGCCCTCGCCGTCGCGGGGCCTAAAGTGGCTCGGGTTCTCCCCCGTCACCGCCCGGTAGAGGCCCTGCGTGACAGGGACGGCGGCGATGGAGAAGGGGCGCGTGAGCTTGACGGTGTGCGGCGGGCGCTCGTCAGGGTGCCCCTCGCCGCCGCGCGCGCCCATCACGAACGAGGCGGGCGCCACGTCCACGAACCGCGGGAGCAGGGCCGCGGCGGCGGCGCGGCGGCGGTCGCGGGCGGCGGCGGCCTCCTCGGCGGCGCGGGCGGCGGCGCGCGCGCGCTCCTCCTCGGCGAGGCCCTCGAGGCGCCCCTGCAGCTCAAGACTCAGCTGCGCCCCGCCGCGCGCGGCGTCCAAGAGCAGCGCGTCGCTCACATAGGAGGCGCCCTTGAGGTTGGCGCCCTCCCAGCGCGCGCCGCGGAGGAGGGCGCCCTGCAGGTTGACGCGCTGCGCGCTCGACTGCGTGAGGTTGACGTCCACCCCCGCCGCCCCCTCTAGGGACGCGCCGTCGAGCTTGCAGTGGCTCAGCTGCGCGCCGTCGAGGTGCGCGCCGCTGAGGTCGGCGCCGTTGAGGGCGCTGTGGCTGAGGTCGACCTGCAGGAGCTCGGCGCCCGACAGATTCACCTTGAGGAGCGCGCTCTGGCGCAGGCTCGCGCCGGCGAGCTTGACGCGCGAGAGGTTGGCCTCGTCAGCGAGCAGCTCCACCGCCATCAGCCCCGTCCAGTCGCCGCGCGCGGCGTCCACCGCCCGCAGGCTCACCTGCTCGAGCTGCGCGCCGATGAGCTTGGCGCCCACCAAGCGCGTGGCGCCCCACTCCCCGCCCGACACGCGCGCGCCGCTGAGGTCGGCGCCTTCGAGGTCGGCGCCGGTGAGGTCGCAGCCGGCGAGGGTGGCGCCCTTGAGGTGGGCGCGGGTGAGCTGCGCGTTGGCGAGGTTGCACGCGGTGAGGCGCGCGTCGGAGAGGTGCGCCTCGGTGAGCGGCAGGCCGCTGAGGTCGCAGCGGGTGAGCTGCGCGCCGCGCAGCGAGACGCGCACCCACTCCGCCGCCCGCGAGAAGGAGGCGCGCGCCGCCGTCACCCCGTTGAGGCTGCTCAGCATCACGCGCGCGTCGGTGAAGTCCGCGTCGCTCAGGGTGGCGTCCGCGCACACGCTCTCCATCCAGAGCGCCTCGCGGAGATCGGCGCCGGTGAGGTCGGCGCCGTCGAGCGTGCACTCGCGCCAGGCGCTACCCTGCGCCTTGAGGCCGGCGAGCGCGGCGCGGGCGAGGCGGGTGGCCTTGAGCTGCGCCCCCTCCACCGAGAGCCCCGCCCCCCGCGTTCCGTCGAGGTCGCACTCGGCGACGGTGGCCTGCGCGAGGGAGGCGCCGGCGAGGTCGGCGCCCTTGAGGTCGCAGCGCGCCAGGCGCGCCCCCCGCAGCTGCGCGCCGGCGAGGTTGGCGCTCGCGAGGCGCGCCCCCACCACCGTGGCGCGCTCGAGGCGCGCGCCGCTGAGGTCGGCGCCGGTGAGGTCGGCGCCGGTGAGGTCGGCGTCGCTGAGGTCGGCGCCGCTGAGGTCGGCGCCGCTGAGATTCACGTCCACGAGCTCCGCGCCGCGGAGGTCCACCCCCGCCCAGCGCGCCCCCGCCGCGAGGGCGCCGCGGAGCGCCGCGCGGGGCCACGACGCCCCAGCGAGGGTGAGGCCGGCGAGGTCGGCGCCCTCGCAGCGGAGGGGCGGGAGCTGAGCGCGCGTTGCGTCAAACCGCGCCCAGCCCGCCGACGTCATGAGCGGCTCGAGGTCCACGCCACGCAGGTCGCAGCCCACGAGGCGCGCCCCCTGCAGCGAGGTGGGCGAGAGCGAGAGGGCGGTGAGGTCCACGCCGCTGAGGTCGGCGTCGGTGAGGTCGCAGCCCGCCAGGCGCGCGCGCTGCAGCCCCACGGCGCGCAGGTCCACGCCGCTGAGGTCGGCGCCGCTGAGGTCGGCGCCGCTGAGGTCGGCGCCGGCGAGGAGGGCGCCGCTGAGGCGGGCGCGCTGCAGGTGCGCCTCGCGCAGGTCGGCGCCATCGAGGCGCGCGTCGCGCAGGTACACGCCCGTGAGCACCCCGTGGGTGAGCTTGGCCCCCTTGAGGTTGGCCCCCTCGAGGTGAGTCTCAAAGAGGCGCGCGGAGGGGGCGTCGAGGTCGCGCAGGTCGGCGCCGGCGAAGTCGGAGCCGGTGAGGTCGAGGCGCGCGGCGCGGGCGCCGGCGAGGGAGGCGCCGCGCGCGGACGAGCGCGTCAGCTGCGCGTCGGCGAGGGCGGCCTCGGCGAGGGAGGCGCCCGTGAGCACGCACTCATCGAGCTGCGCGCCCTCGAGCCCCGCGCGGATGAGCTTGGCGTCGCTGAGGTCGGCGCCGCGGAGGCGCGCCTTGAGGAGCGCCGCGCCGCTGAGGTCAGCGCCGGCGAGGGCGGCGCCCGTGAGGTCCACGTACTCGGCGTCGGCGTCCACGAGGCGCACGCCGGCCATCTGCGCGCCCGCGAGCATGGCGCTAGCGAGGCGCGCGCGGCTGAGGTCGGCGCCGCTGAGGTCGGCCTCCGGGAGCTGCGCCTTCACGAGCCGCGCCCCCATGAGGAGCGCCCCCGTCAGCAGGGCGCCGGCGCCCTCCGCGTCGGTGAGGTCGGCGCTGGTGAGGTCGGCGCCCGGCCAGCGGACGCCGCTGAGGTCGGCGCCGACGAGGTCGAGCCCGCTGGCGCGCAGGCGCGCCACGGCGAGCCCCGAGAGGTCCACCCCCCGCGCCGAGGCCCCCACGAGGGTGAGCGCCTCGAGGGTGAGCCCCTTGAGGCGCGCCTCGGCGAGGTGAGCGCCGCTGAGGTCGGCGCCCTCGAGGGCGCAGGTGGCGGCCTGCAGCGCGCCGAGGGGCGCGGCGGGCGCCTTGGCGCCCTTGAGCGAGGTGGGCCTAAAGTCGGCGTCGTCCCAGCGCGCGCCGGTGAGGTCGGCGCCCTCGAGCGACACGCTCACGAGGGCGGCGCCGCTGAGGTTGGCGTCGTGGAGGTCGGCGCGCTCGAGGCGGGCGCCGTGGAGGTCGGCGCCGCTGAGGTCGGCGCCGCTGAGGTCGGCGCCGCTGAGGTCGACCCCGCGCAGGTTGGCGCCGGCGAGGGAGGCGTGGGCGAGGTCGGCGCCGCTGAGGTCGGCGCCCTCAAAGCTCGCGCCGGCGAGGTTGACGTGGCGCAGCGAGGCGCCCGCCAGCGACACGCGCTCGAGGCGCACGCCGCCGAGCACCGCGCTCGTGAAGCGCGTCCCGCTGAGGCGCGCGCCGGTGAGCTGCGCGTTGACGAGGTGCGCGCGCGTGAAGTCGGCGCCGCTGAGGACGGAGTCTACCAGCGAGGCCCCCGTGAGGGACGCGCCCTCAAAGCTCACGCCAGCGAGGTCGAGGCCGCTGAGGAGGGCGCCGCCGAGCTGCGCGCGCTCAAAGGAGGCGCCCGCGAGGGTGAGGGTGGTGAGGTCCACGCCCTCGAGCTGCGCGCCGCAGAGCCGCGCGCGCACCGCGTTGACGCCCGTGAGGTCGGCGCCGAGGAGCTGCGCGCCCTCTAGGTCGGCGCCCTCGAGCGAGGCGCCGGCGAGGCGCGCGTCGCGCAGGTCGGCGGCGCTGAGGTCGGCGCCGCTGAGGTCGGCGAGGGCGAGGGCGGCGCCGGCGAGGCGCGCGCCCACGAGGGTGGCGCCGGCGAGGCGCGCGCCGCCGAGCTGCGCCCCCGCGAGGTGCGCGCCGCTGAGGTCAGCGCCGCTGAGGTCCTTGTCGGCGAGCAGGGCGCCCTCGAGGCGCGCCCCGCGCAGGCGGGCGCCCTTGAGGAGCGCCTGCGTGAGGCTGGTCTCCACGAGGCGCAGGTCGTTGAGGGTGGCCTGCGTGAGCAGCGCGTTGGTGAGGTCCACGCGCTCGAGGGTGGCGCCGGTGAGGTCGGCCTCCGTGAGGTCCACCTTGGCGAGAGCGCAGGCGGCGAGGTGGGCGCCCACGAGGCGCGCGCCCTTGAGGTCGGCGCCGGCGAGCTGCACGCGGGTGAGGGTGGCGGAGTGCCCCTCGACGCGCGCGAGGGCGGCGCGCGACCAGTCGGCGTCGGTCACCGTCGCCTCCACGAGGCGCACGCCGGTGAGGCGCGCGTCCACCCACGTGCCGCCCTCCACCACCGCGTGGCTGATGTCGGCGCGCGAGAGGTCGGCGCCCTCCCACTGGCAGCCCTCGAGGCGCGTGCCGCGCAGGGAGGCGCCCACGAGGGTGGCGCGGGCGAAATGGACCCCGCGCCCCACCGCGTCCGCTAGATTCGCCCCGTCGAGGGTGGCGCCGCCGAGGTCGGCGAGGGAGAGGCGGGCGTTGGCGAGCGAGGCCTTGTCGAGGCGGCAGCCCTTGAGCGAGGCGCTCTCGAGGACGGCGCCCTTGAGGTCGGCCTCGCCGAGGTTGGCCTCGGCGGCGTCTGCGCCGCTGAGGTCGGCGCTCGTGAGGAGGGCGCCGAAGAGGTTGGCGCCCATGAGCTTGGCGCCCATGAGCTGGGCGCCGGCGAGGCTCATGCGCGCGCACTGAGCGTAGCTGAGGTCCGCGCCGGCCAGGTGCAGCCCGTCGAGCTTGGCCTCGGGGAGGCGGGCGCGGGTGAAGGTGACGCCCTCGAGGGTGGCGCCGAGGAGGTCCACCTTGGCGAGCTGCGCGCCGCGGAGCGTCACGAAACGCAGCTCCGCGCCGCCGAGGCGGGCGCCCTGCGCCCGCGCCTCCACCAACGAGCACTCCACGAGGCGCGCGCCGCGCAGGTCGGCGCCCTCGAGGAGGGCGTCCTCGAAGCGCACGCGCTCAAGCTGCGCGCGGGCGAGCTTGGCGTGGGAGAGGTCGAGCGCGATGCCCTCGAGGTCGCTGAGGCGCGCCTCGCTGAGGTCTGCGCCGGCGAGCTTGACCCCGCGCCACACGCCGCCCGCCACCACCGCGCCCACCAGATTCACCCCCGAGAGGTCCACCTCCACGGCGGTGACGCCCCGCAGGTCGGCGCCGGCGAGGCTGAAGGCGGTGAGCGAGACCGAGTCGAGGCGGGCGCCGGCGAGGCGAACGCCGCGGGCGCCGAGGGCGGCGAGCTTGACGCCAGAGAGCGTGGCGCCCTCGAGGTCCACGTCGGTGAGCGTGGCGCCGTCGAGGTCCGCGCCCACCAGACGCGCGCCGCGCAGGACGGCGCCCGTGAGCTGCGCGCCGCGCAGGTCGGCGCGCTCGAGGTCGGTGGCGCCGAGGTCGGCGCCCTCGAGGTTGGCGCCCTCGAGGTCCACCTCGCCCAAGAGCGCGCCGCCGAGCGCCGTCTCCTGCAGGAGCGCGCCGGCGAGGAGGGCGCCGCGGAGGTCTGCGCCCTCGAGGGTCACGCCGCGCCACGCCGCCCCCGCCGCCGCGAGGCGCTTGAGGTTGGCGCGGGGCAGCGCCGCCCCCGCCCACGCGCCGCCCTCCACCCGCGCGCCCTCCAGACTCGCCGCCTCAAAGAGCGCGCCGTCCGCCTCCACGCCCCGGAGCGTGGCGTCGCTGAGGTCGGCGTGGGCGAGGCTGGCGCCCGCGAGGGAGCAGCCGTCGAGGGTGGCGCCCTTGAGGGTGGCGTAGTCGAGGTTGGCGCCCTTGAGCGCGCAGCCGTAGAGCTGCGCGTGGTCGAGGCGCGCCCCCTTGAGCTGCGCGCCCTCGAGCGAGAGGTCGCGCAGCGCCACGCCGGCGAGCTGCGCGCCGTTGAGGTTGGCGCCGGCGAGCACCACGCCGCCGAGCTCCACGCCGCGCAGGTCGCACTTGGTGAGCTGCGCGCGGGCGAGCGTGGCGCCCGCCACCACCGCGCGCGTGAGGTCAGCGCGGTTGAGATTGGACTGCGCGGCGCGCGCGCCCGTGAGGTCCGCCTCCACCAGGCGCGCGCGCTCGAGGTCGGCGTCGGCGAGGTGGGCGCCCTTGAGCGAGGCGCGCGAGAGGTCGGCGCCCGCCAGGCGCGCGCCGTCGAGGCGCGCGCCGTCGAGGGTGGCGCCGTCGAGGGTGGCGCCCTCGAGCGTGGCCTCCACGAGGCGGGCGAGCGTGAGGGTGGCGCCGCGCAGGTGGGCGCCGGTGAGGTCGGCGCTCGTGAGGTTGGCCTCCCCGAGGTCGGCGCCCTCGAGGCGCGCGCCCTGGAAGCGGGCGTGGTCGAGGGCGCACCCAAAGAGGCGAGCGCGGTCGAGGGACGAGCCCTCAAAGGAGGCACGCGAGAGGGCGGCGCCGGTGAGGTCAGCGCCCGTGAGGTCGAGGCGCGTGAGGGTGGCGCCGGTGAGGCGGGCGCCGCCCCACGACACCAGCTCCACCTGCGCGCCGGTGAGGTCGGCGCCGGCGAGGTTGACGTCGCGCAGGGCGACCCCGCGCAGGTCGGCGCCATCGAGCTGCGCGCCGGGCAGCTCGGCGCCGGCGAGGCGCGCGTCGCGCAGGCGCGCTCCCGAGAGACGCGCCTGCGCGAGAGTGGCGCCGGTGAGGTCAGCGCCGGTGAGGTCTGCGCCGGTGAGGTCGGCGCCCTGCAGCGAGAGGCCGCGCAGGTCGGCGCCGCGCAGGTCGGCGCCCGTGAGGCGCGCGTCGCGCAGGACGGCGCCGGCCCAGCGCAGCGCGGAGCCCGCCACGCGCGCGAGAGAGGCGCCGCTGAAGCGCGCGCCGTCCATCTGCACGCCGCTGAGGTCGGCGCCCTCGAGGTCGGCGTCGAGGAGGGAGGCGCCGGTGAGGTCGGCGTCGCGCAGGTCGGCGCCGCGCAGGTTGGCGCCGTCGAGGCGCGCGTCGGCGAGCTGCGCGCCGCGCAGGCGCGCGCCCTCGAGGGTGGCGCGCTCGAGCCAGGCGCCGCGCAGGGAGGCGCCGTCGAGGTGCGCGCCCTGCAGGAGCGCCTGACTCAGCCGCGCGCCGGCGAGGTCGGCGCCCATGAGCTCAGCGCCGGCGAGGTCCGCCCCCGAGAGGTCCACGTCGGCGAGGGTCATCTCGGCGAAGCGCCCCCCGCGCGAGGAGGCGCGCGCCCATGACAGCCCCTCGCGCGCGCCCACGCGTCGCCAGTCCATCGCCCCAAAGACGGCGCCCTCGAGCTGCGCGCGCGAGAGGGTGGCCTGATCGAGGAGGGCGCCGTCGAGGCGCGCGCCGCGCAGGTCGGCGCCGGTGAGGTCGGCGGCGCGGAGGTCGGCGCGGAGGGCGCTGACGTCGCGGAGGTTGGCGCCGTCGAGGCGCGCGCGGGCGAGGACGGCGTCGTCGAGGAGCGCGCCGGCGAGGTCGGCGCCCGAGAAGGCGCCCCCGGCGAGCTCGGCGCCGGTGAGGTCCACGCCGCGCAGGCGGACGCCCACGAAGCTCGCCTCGGGGAGCTTGGCGCCCTGCAGCGCGGAGCGCGTGAGGTCCACGTTCTCGAGGCGCGCGCCGCGGAGGTCCACGGCGTTGAGCGAGGCGCCCTCGAGGCGGACGTGGGTGAGGGTGGCGCCCTCAAAGCTCGCGCCCTCGAGGCGGGCGCCGCTGAGGTCGGCGGCCTCGAGGCGGGCGCGGTCGAGGCGGGCGCCGCTGAGGTCCGCGCCCTCGAGGTCGGCGTTGCTGAGGTCGGCGTCGAGGAGGTTGGCGCGCTGCAGCTGCGCGCGGTGCATCAGCGCCCCCCGCAGGCGCGCGCCCCACAGCTTGGCGTCGCGCAGACTCGCCTCGCGCAGATCCACCCCCTCGAGGTCCGCCTGGCTGAGGGTGGCGCCGTCGAGCTGCGCGCCGCGCAGGGAGCGCTCGCGCGGCCAGCGGCGCTCGCGCTCCACGGCGTCGCGGAGGCGCGCGTGCGAGAGGGGCGGCTCCACCATCTGGCTCTCGGCGCGGAGGCGCACGGGGCGCGCCACCACCTCAAAGCTCACGAGGCCGCGGCGCTGTGGCTCGCGCAGGCCGGCGAGGTGGAGGCGCAGGTCCCCCCACTCGTCGAGGTAGCCGAGCGCCACGCGCTCCGCCTCGAGGTACACGGCCACCTCTAGGACCCCGCCGTCCTCCACCTGCGCGTGGACCGCCAGCTCCGCCCACCACCCCGCCGGCTCGCCGCCGAGGCTGAGGACCTCCACGCGCAGCCCCGAGGCGCGCTCGCAGGGCGGGCCGCTCGGGCGCGCGGGCGTCGCAGGCGTCGCGGGCGTCGCGGGCGTCGCGGCGGCCTCAGGGGCAGCGGAGGTGGGGTCGCTCATAGGGGCTCTCCATCGAGGGGGCGTTGAGGCGCGCGGCGCGTTGACCCTAGGCGCGGCGGCCCCTAGGATGAGGCGCGCCCGCGGGTTTCGCGGAACAGGAGCGTCTAAAATTGTCGCGTCTACATACCCCAAACCACGACCAATTAAAAGAGCGCTTAGACACGCTGTGCGCGCAGCGCGACTCGGCACAGGCGCTCGCCGTGGACCCGATTCGCTTCCCGCGCGCCTTCACCCGAG
>VGTA01000093.1 GCA_016874875.1 Deltaproteobacteria bacterium
AGCGCGCAGATCCTCGTCCCAGGGCGCGGGGCGGCGCTCGATGCAGCCGCTGACGCACAGGGAGATGCACAGGCACAGAGAGGCGCACAGAGAGGCGCACTGTCTCATGCGCGCTGCCCCTAGGCCTGGCTCGGGCGCCAGCGCACGTCGCGCAGGAAGGAGCCGCGCGTGTACACCTCCTGCACGCGCTCCACCACCTCGCGCGTCTCTTGGAACTCGTCCCAGGGCACGCGAATCACGGGCACCGAGCGTGCGATGTCGGCGATGAACTCCTCGTAGCCCTGATGCAGGAGGCGGAGGTACTCCAGGGGGATGCCGGCCTCCACGTCGCGCGCGCGTGTCTTGATGCGCTCCAGGGAGCGCTCTGGGGTGAGGTCGAGGTAGATGATGAGGTTGGGGCGGCACATAAAGTGGCTCATGTGCTTAAAGAGCTGCAGGTAGGTGTCGTAGTCGCGCGCGTCGATCATGCCCTGCTGCATCAGGGTCTTGGCGAAGATGGCGTCCTCGTAGATGGTGCGGTCCTGCACGCCGCCCTGCCCGCGCCAGATGATCTCCTGGTGCTGCTGAAAGCGGCGGTTGAGCAGGTAGATCTGCATCTGAAAGCCGTACTTGTCGGGCGACTTGTAGAAGTCGGCGAGGTAGGCGTTGTCGGCGACCGGCTCGTAGTAGACGGGCAGCTGCAGGTGGGCGCCGAGGGCGGCGGCGAGGGTGCTCTTGCCGGCGCCGATGAGGCCCGCGATGCCGATAAACTGCTGCTGGAGGGAGGGGGCGTGGGTCATCGGTCTGCTCGCGGGGCGGGGGGAGGGAGCGGCGTGAGATCATGGCGAGGCGCCGCCGCGCGAGTCAAGACCCGCGCGACGCCCTCCCCCCCGCCACCCCCGCGCCCCTCTGTTAAGCTCGACGCCTCGCCCTCGCCCCGAGACGCCCCGAGAGAGACCCCCCATGAGCCCCCCCATGAAAGACCTCCTCAGCCCCACGCGCCTCCCGCTGCTCACCGAGCGCCTCAAGCTCACAGGCCTGCGCCCCACCCAGCAGCGCCTCGCCCTCGCCGACCTCCTCTTTAGCGCCGGCGACCGCCACGTGAGCGCCGAGGCGCTCCACGGCGAGGCGCAGGCGGCGGGGGTGAGCGTCTCGCTCGCCACCGTCTACAACACCCTCAACCGCTTCCGCGCGGTGGGGCTGCTCAAGGAGGTGTCGGTGGACAGCGGGCGCAGCTATTTCGACACCAACCTCTCCCCCCACATCCACATCTTTAACGAGGTGAGCGGCGAGCTCTATGACGCGCCCCTCTGCCTCCGCCCCGAGGTGCTCGAGGCGCTCGCGCCCGCGCACACCCAGGCGGTGAGCGTGGATGTGGTGGTGCGCGTCCGCCCCCGCCACGCTTCTCAAGAGGCCTAAGCGGTGCTCACGCCGCTCGTCATCCTCGCTTTCGCCCACGAGCGCAGCGAATCCAAGCCGCCCATCCGCAACCTGCTCAAGGAGCAGCTGCAGGTGAGCGCGCTGCTCGCCCCCCTCGCGCAGCAGCACCTGTGCGAGGTGCGCCTCGTGGTCAACGTGACGGTGGAGCGCCTCGCGGAGCTCATTGAGCGCGAGGGGCGCCGGGTGGTGGGGCTGCACTACGCCAGCGACGTGGCGACGCTCATCCGGGCGCGCGAGGGCAAGCGCCGGTCGGTGGAGCGCGCCCTGCGCGGGCGCCTCGGCCGGCAGCTCGGCGCCCTCCCCGCCCTCCGGTGGGTCTTCTTGAGCGGCGACGGCGGGCAAGAGCAGGCGGAGTCGCTCATCCAGGCGGGGGTGCCCTTCGTGATGCGGAGTCACAACCTCGTGAGCGACGACGCCGCCTACCGCCTCGCCTACTTCTTTTATCAGGCGCTCGGGCAGGGGCAGCCCCTCGGCGCGGCGTGCGAGGAGGCGCTGCGCGAGGTGCGCCGCGACTACATGAACAAGGCCAAGCTCAGCTACGGCCACGAGCTGCCGAGCGGCTACGGCTCCGACTGGCCCTTTGAGTACCACGTCCACCCGCGCCTCCCCGCGCCCCTCAGCTGGTCCTTCCTCGCCGGCAGCCCCACCGCCGAGGGCCTGCCGCGCCGGAGCGAGCTGCCCCTGCCCGAGCTGCCCTTCCGCGACCTCGCGCCCTTCTCGTCGGAGGACGCGGGGCTGTTCGCCGGGCGCAACGCCCTCACCCGCGACCTCTGTGACCTCCTGCGCGCCCCCGACCGCCCCCCGGTGGTGGTGGTCTATGGCCCCCCGGGCGCCGGCAAGACGTCGCTGCTGTGCGCGCAGGTGCTGCCGCTCCTGCGGCGTGATTTTAGCTGCCGCTACGCGCAGTTCTCCCCCGACGGGCTCTCGGGCCTCGCCGCCGCCCTCGGCGTCGACGAGCAGACGCCGCTCCTCAAGGCCTGGTTTGACCTCGAGGGCGCCGAGGCGTCGTCGGCGCTCACCCCGCAGGCGATCACCGACCTGATGAACGAGGTGCAGGCCCTCTTCCGCAGCAACTACCGCTCCGACAAGGCGGACTTTTCGCACTTCCTGCAGGCGGTGCGCGCGCTGTGGCTGCAGGACGACACGGCGGAGGGCGAGAATCTCCTTGAGCGGCTCGGGCAGGTGTTTGAGCAGCAAGGGCTCATCCAGCAGCAGGCGGAGCAGCCGGGCCCGACGGCGCCGCCGCTCTTGGTGTGCCTTGACGAGGCGGAGCGCGCCTTTGGGGACCACGGCGACCGCGGCGAGCTCGACGCGCCCACCGCCCGCCGCCAGGAGCGCCTGTGGGAGGTGGTGCGGGCGCTCTGCGTGGACCCCGAGCGCGTCCTGCGCGGGGCGCTCATCCTGCTGGTGCGCGAGGAGCGCCTCCCGCACCTCCGCCGCCGCCTCGACCGCGCGCGCATCGCGCACGCCTGCGTCTACGTGCCGCACCTCCGCCGCGACGAGGTGGTGACGTACCTGCAGCGCTTCCGCGAGCCCGATCTGCAGGAGCGCTACCCGCTCATCCTCGATGAGCGCCTGCCGGCGCGCCTCGCGCACGACCTCACGGGCGCCGAGAGCGCGGGGGCGGGGGTGACGGAGGTGGACGAGCTGTCGCTCGGGGACGGCGGGGCGGCGGCGGAGGAGGTGGGGGCGCGCCTGCAGGCCACCCTGCGCCTGCTCTGGCGACGCTCCCCGCGCCGCCCGGCGCTGTGGACGGAGGAGGTGTACGCGCAGGCCCTCGAGGCCCTCGGGGGGCTGTCGCTCCGCGCCCTGCTCGGCGCGCGCGTGGGGGAGCTCGTGGAGGTGATGCGGGCGCAGGGGGACGAGGACTTTAACGAGCGCCTCGCCCTCGACCTCCTGCGCCACCTCGCCCTCTGCGCCGCCGCCCCCGCGCGCTTCGCCGAGTGGGTGGCGCGCTTCCGCCCCGCGGCCGCCGCCCTCGGCGCCGGCGCGGCGGCGGCGCGCGAGGGGTGGGTGGACGTGGAGCCGTTCTTGGCCGCCTACCTCGGCTGGGGGGAGGCGCTGCCGGCGCCCTGGGGCGCGCGGCGCGCCGCCCTCGCCGACCAGGCGCTCTGGGCGCTGTCGCAGGCGGTGGAGTTTGGGCTCCTCCGCGGCCGCCTGAGCGCCGGGGAGGTGCTGCCGAGCGGGGCGCTGCGCCTCTCGCACCCGCGCGCCCTCGAGGTCATCGAGGAGCGCTGGGAGCGCGAGGTGGGGGCCTCCACGCGCCAGGTGCTGCGCTTTATGGACCTGCTCGCCGCCGAGGAGCCCATCAGCGCCGACGAGGCGGAGCGCACGCGCGCCGCCTTCCTGCACACGCGCCTGCCGAGCGCCGCGGAGGCGGCGGCGCTGTCGCGCGGCGCCGAGGTGCTCGCGGCGCGCGCCGCCCGCGCCAGCGCCGCCGCGCGTCAGCGCCGGCTGCTGACCTGGGCGGCGGGGCTGGCGCTCACGCTCTCGCTGGCGCGCTGCGCGCAGGTGAGCACGGCGCAGCTCGAGCTCGAGCGGGCGCGCGAGGGCCTCCGGGACCGCGTGCGGGTGTACGCGGCGGAGCGCCTAGCGGCGCAGGGGGAGGTGAGCGCGGCGGCGAGTCTGCTCGGGGAGGTGGGGCGCCTGTCGCAGGAGGGGTGGACCAAGGCCGCCCTGCGCGCCCTCTCGTCGCCCCTCGCCGCGGGGCGCCTGAGCGCCGCGCAGCCCTGGCGCGCCGCGCAGCTCTCGCCGCTCTCGCTGCTCGCGGAGGGGCCCGGCGGCGCTCACCTGCTGTGGAGTCTGTCGCCGAGCGCCGACGGCGCCCCCCTCGGCGCGCCGCTGTCGCTCGGGGCGGCGGAGCGGGCGGCGCGGAGTCCGCAGGGGGACGCGTGGGTGACCCTTGAGGGGGGGGCGCTCCGCTTCTGGGGGCTGAGCGGGGCGCTCGGGGAGGCGCCGCTGCCGCCGCTCGGCGGGGCGCTGCGGGCGCTGGCGCTCGGGGCGCGGGGGCAGGTCGCCGTGGTGCTCGACGAGGAGGGGGCGCTCACGCTCTCGTCGCCCTCCTTCACGCAGCCCCTCGCGCCCGCCTTGGGCGCGCCCACGCGCGAGGCGCTGGTGAGTCCGAGCGGGCAGGCGCTGCTCGCGCGCGACGCCGCCGGGCAGCTCACCCTCATCTCGCTGCGCGAGCGCCGCCCCACCGCCACCCTCGCCCCCCCCGCCGGCGCCCGCCTCCTCGGCGCCGAGTGGGGGGAGCGCGCCGACGTGGTGGTGGCCCGCTACGCGCACGCCGACGGGGCGCGCTCGGCGCGGCTCTACCCCCTCGACGGCGCGCCGGTGGAGCTCTACCGCGGCGCGCAGGAGCCGCGCTGGGTGGCGCCCTCGCCGCGCGGGGCGGCGCTCTTGGGCTTCGCGGACGGGGCGCTGCTGTGGGCGCAACCGGAGGGGGCGCGCGCCCTCAGCGCTCGCCTCAAGGGGCGGCGCGCGTGGCTGACGGGGGAGGGCGCGGCGGTGATCGAGGCGGAGGCGCCGGGGGAGGGGGCGTGGTGGGTGGACCTCACCGAGCGCGCCGCCCCCCGCCCCCTCACGGGCCTCGGCGAGCGCCGCGCGGTGCGCTTCAGCGAGGAGGGGGACGCGGCGCTCGTCTTGAGCGCGCGCGGGGTGCGCGCCTGGTCGGCGCTCACGGGGGCGCACATCGGCGACTACGAGACGCCCGACGGCGAGCTGCTCGACGCGAGCGCGGCGCGCGGGTTGCTGCACGCGGCGTTCAGCGTGCCGCAGGGGGCGCAGAGCGCCCGCCTCGACGTGTGGCCCCTCTCGTCGGCGCCCCTCTGGCGTCGCCTGTCGTGGCCGGGGGACGAGCCGTCGGCGGCGGCGTGGAGTCTCGACGGGGCGCGGCTGGCGGTGGGGGACGCGGCGGGGGGGCTCACGCTCTGGGCGGAGGGCGGGGAGCGCCTGAGCGCGCGCCTAGCGGGGCACGCCGCGGCGGTGAGCGCCGTGGCGTTCACCGGGCGCGGCGGGCTGCTCACGGCGGCGGCGGACCAAAGCGCGGTGGCGCGCGAGGCGGCGGGGGGCGCCCCCGAGCGCGCGCTCGGGGCGCACGAGGCGCCCATCACGCTCATGGCCCTCAGCGATGACGGTGCGCGCCTGCTCACCGCCGACTCGTCGGGCGTGGTGGCGCTGTGGGGCGCCGACGGGGCGCCGCTCACCCCCGCGTGGCGCGCCCACGCCGGCCCCCTCCGCGCCGCCGCCTTCTCGCGCGACGCCGCCGCCCTCGCCACCGCCTCCGCCGGCGGCGAGGTGCGCCTCTGGCGCCTCGACGGGGGGGCGCCCGTGGCCGCGCGCCTGATTCCGCGCGCGGCGCGCCAGGTGGCGGTGGTGGAGTCGGCGGGGGGGCTCGCCGCCCTCACGCTCGACCAGCGCGGGGCGGTGGAGCGGTGGCCCGAGGGCGGCGGCGACGGCGAGGTGCTGCTGCCCGACCTAGAGGGCTTCGCCCTCGGCGCGCTGCACCCCGACCGCCGCCAGCTCCTCCGCGCCGACGCCGGCGGGCGCGCCTGGCGCTACGACCTCAGCGACGCGCGCACCCTGCGCGCCCCCGTGGAGGTGGAGCACCGCGCCGGCCCCCTCAGCGCCGCCGCGTGGCTCGACGGCGAGGCGCTGCTCGGCGGCGAGGGCGGGGAGGTGTGGGCGTGGAGCCCCGCCGAGGGCGGTCGCCGCCTCGGGCGGCACGAGGGCGCCGTGGAGCAGCTCCTCCCCTCGCCCCGCGGCGACGCCCTCCTCTCGCGCTCCGCCACGCAGGCCTCGCTCTGGCGCGGCCCCTTTGACGCGGAGTCCCTCGCGAGGCGCCTGCGCGCCAGCGCCCGCCTCTGCGTCTCGGCGGAGGAGCGCGCGCGCCTGCTCGGCGAGTCTCCCGAGGAGGCGACGCAGGCGCTGGGCAGGTGCCTTGAGGCGGCGCGGGAGGGGGGGCGGTGAGGGGCGCGGTGAGGGGCGCGGCGGGCGGGCGCGGTGAGGGGCGCGGCGGGCGGGCGCGGTTGGGCGCGCGGTCATGTGCGCAGTCGAGTGCCGCGCGCCTCCTCCCTCTCCTCCCCTCCTCCCCCTCCCCCGCGAGCGTCCCATGAGCAGCCTCCCCCGCGTCACCCTCCTACAGACAGGCGAGACCTTCCCCGAGCTGAGCGCCGCGCGCGGGGGCTTTGACCGGTGGTTCGCCGACGGGTTTGGGGGGGCGGTGGGGGGGTGGGAGGTGGTGGACGCGCACCGAGGTGCGCCGCTCCCGAGCGCGGAGCGGGTGTGGGGCGTGGTGGTGACCGGGAGTCCGATGTCGGTCTACGAGCGCCACGCGTGGTCGGAGGAGGCGGCGGGGTGGCTGGCGCGGGTGATCGCGCGCGGGGCGCCGGTGCTCGGCGTGTGCTACGGGCACCAGCTTATCGCCCACGCGCTCGGCGGGCGGGTGGAGCGAGCGGCGCGGGGGCGGGAGATCGGGGGCGTGGAGGTGGAGCGCCTCGCCGATGACCCCCTGTTTGAGGGGCTGCCGGCCCGCTTTGGGGTGTGGCAGAGCCACAGCGACGAGGTGGTGGCGCCGCCGCCGGGGGCGCGGGTGATCGCGCGCAACGCGCACTCCGCCGTGCAGGCGATGGCGATCGGCGAGGCGTGCCGCACGGTGCAGTGGCACCCGGAGTTTGACGCCGGGGTGATGCGCCACTACATCGGCGCCCGCGCCCACCTCATCGACGCCGAGCGCGGCACGGGCGCCGCCGCCGCGCTGCTCGCGTCGCAGCCGGCGGCGCTCCCGAGCGGGGCGGCGGTGATGGGCAACTTCGCCCGCCTCCTGCGCCGCGGCGGTGCGTGAGGGCGTGAGGGCGTGAGCGCGCCGCCGCTCCCCCGCGCCGCGACGACGGCGGTGGTGTTCGTGGGGGGCGACGGGGCGCGCCTCGGCGGGGCGCCCAAGTGGCTCATCGCGCTCAACGGCGAGCCGCTCCTCGCGCGCGCGCTCCGCGTGGCCGTGGCGCTCTCCGACGACGTGGCGCTCCTGGCGCGCGCGGAGGGGCGCGGGCTGTGGGACGACCCGCGCGTGGCGGCGCGCACGGCGCGGGCGCTGGCGGAGGCGCGGGAGGGCGTCTACGGCGAGACGCTCGGCGCCGCCCTCCGCGCCCGCCCGCCCGAGGTGTGGCGCGAGGGCCCCGAGGACGCCCGCTGGGGCGGCGAGCGCCCCGGCGCCCTCACCGCCCTCTGCGCCGCCCTCGCCCGCGCCCCGCGCCCGTGGCTGTGGGCGCTCGCCTGTGAACTCCCCCACCTGAGCGCCGAGGCGCTCCTGCCCCTCTCGGCGGGCGCGGCGCCGCCATTGCTGGGGAGCCTCTATGCAGAAGGGGCGGGGGCGGGGGCGGGGGCGGGGGCGCAGCCGCTCGCGGGGCTGTGGGCGCGCGAGGCGCTCGCCGAGGCGCGCGCGCAGCTCGCCGGCGGCTCCCTGCGCCGCCTGTGCGCTCACGAGCGCGTGCGCCTCACCCCCGCGCCCGCGGGCGCGCTGCTGCACAACCTCAACGCGCCGCGCGACCTCACCGCGCCGCCCCCCCCCGGCGCCCCGGGCGCGGCGGCGGGCGGCGCATCGAGGTTGCATTTTACTCTCCCCTTGCTATCTTAACTCCCCGACGCCCGGCGCCGCGCGCGCTGATCTTGAAGAAAGAGGCCACGATGAAGCTCACCTCAAGCGGACTCACCCACGTGGGAATGAAGCGCTCTCACAACGAGGACTGCCTCCGGATCTTCCGCGACGAGGGCCTCTTTGTGGTGGCGGACGGCATGGGGGGGCACTCGTCGGGCGAGGTGGCGAGCGAGCTGTCTGCGGAGACGCTAGCGCGCTTCTACGCGCACACCGCCCTCGACGAGGAGGTCACTTGGCCGAGCAAGGAAGACTACGCGGCCACCTACCAAGAGAATCGCATGCGCGTGGGCGTGCAGCTGAGCAACCGCAAGATTCACGACGCCGCCGTCTATGACATCAAGCTCAAGGGCATGGGCACCACCCTCGTGGCCGCCGCCTTCTACGAGGACCGCTTCTCGGTGGGGCACGTGGGCGACAGCCGCGTCTACCACTACCGCGCCGGGACGCTGCGGCAGGTGACGGAGGACCACTCGCTCCTCAACGACTACATCAAGATGCGCCCCGGCGGCATGACCGCCGAGGAGATCAAGGCGTTCCCGCACAAGAACGTGATCGTGCGCGCCCTCGGCATGAAGGACTCGGTGGTGGTGGACGTCATCACGGAGCGGGCGCTGGAGGGGGACCTGCTGATCTTGTGCTCGGACGGGCTCTCGGGGATGATCACCGACGAGGAGCTGCAGCAGATCATCGAGGAGGGGGTAGCGCGGGACGGCGGCTCGACGCTCACGCTCAACCTCGACGCCCTCTGCGTGTCGCTGATCAACGCCGCCAACCGCAACGGCGGCAACGACAACGTGACGGCGCTCGTGGTCCGCTGCGACGCGCTCGCCGGCGACGCGCTCGACGTGGCGCCCCCGAGGATGCAGCAGCCCAAGGGCTCGCCGCTGTGGGCGCGCGCTGCCGAGGCGCCGCCGGCGATCCAGCAGG
>VGTA01000094.1 GCA_016874875.1 Deltaproteobacteria bacterium
AGCTCGAGGGCGCCCTGCGCCAGCTCACCGGCCATGTTGGTGCGCGCGGCGTCCCACGAGAAGGACCAGGGGCGGGGCGCGCCGTTGACGTTGAAGTACAGCGTGATCAGCCGACCCGCCTGCGGGTTGGCGGGGTCAGCGGGGGCGATGGGCGTGATGGAGTTCTCGCCGAGGTCCACGATGAGGTACTTCATCGTGTTGGGCGCCTCGGCGCTCTGGCGCGCCGTGACGCTCTTGCCGGCGTTGAGGGTGGCGGGCCCCGCCACATAGCTCGGGTTGGCGGGGGTCATGCCCGCCGGGTAGCGCAGCGCGAGGTCGATGGTGGTCGGCTGCCACTCTACGCCGTCGTGGAGCGGGGAGCGCTCCTGTACGTAGTAGACGTCGAGCGCCACCACCTGCGGCGTGGAGGAGGAGGGGCTGTAGGTGGCGCTCAGGGTGTTGACCTGACACTCCTCGTCCACCTCGCCGTCGCAGTCGTCGTCCACGCCGTCGCAGGTCTCGTCGACGGGCGCGAGGGGCGCGCCCGGCGCGCACGACACGGCGCCGGCGGCGCAGGTGGCGTCGCGCGCGCACGCGCCGAGGCCGCAGCGCTGCGCGGCGGAGGGCGCGAAGCCCTCATCCGCGCGCCCATCGCAGTCCTGGTCGATGAGGTCGCACCCCGCGTCGCGCTCGAGCGGGTCCGGCGTCGCCGGCGCGCAGCTCACGCCGCCCGCCTCGCACACCGCCGGGCGGGCGCACAGCCCCTGCCCACACGAGTCGGAGAAGTCCTCGTCCACCAGCCCGTCGCAGTCCTGGTCCGCGCCGTCACAGGCGAGGTCGTCCGTGGTGGTCGGCGCCGAGGGGGCGCAGGCGCGGGCGGCGCCCTCCACGCAGGCGCTCGACGCCACGCAGAGGCCCTCGCCGCACACCTCGGGCGCGTAGTCCTCGTCGAGCGCGCCGTCGCAGTCATCGTCGCGCCCGTCGCAGGTCTCGTCGCTCGGCGCCGCCGACGGCGGCACGCAGACCTGCTCGGCGCCCTCCACGCAGGCGCTCTGCGCCACGCAGGCGCCGGCGCCGCAGGTGGACGGCACAAAGTCCTCGTCGAGGTTGCTGTCGCAGTCGTTGTCGACGCCGTCGCAGGGGTCGGCGGCGAACTGGTGGACGCCCGGGTCGGCGTCGTTGCAGTCGCGGCCGCGCTCCGGGCAGGCGCCCACCCCATAGCCGTCGCCGTCGAGGTCATAGCAGAAGGGCTCGCAGCGCGCCTCGTCCTCGGGGACGCACACCGACACCTCCGCGGAGAGGGCGGTGCAGGCGGCGCCCTCGTCGCAGCCCGTCTCGGCGCCCACGCCCTCCTCGATGCCGCAGGGCACAAGGCAGCGGCGGTCGAGCTCATCGGCGCCCACCTGCACGCAGGTGGCGTCGCCGTCGCAGTCCGCGTCCTCCTCGCAGGGGGTGCACGAGGGCGGCGGGGGGGGCGCCACGGCGTCGGGGGCGTCCATGTCGGGCGCCGGGTCGCCGCCGGCGGGCTCCTGGTCGGGCTCGCCGTAGTCGGGGAAGACGTACATGCCCTCATCGGGCTCCGAGCCCATGTCGCGCTGCGCGGGCGGCGGGGCGTCGGGGCAGCCGGCGAGCGGCGCGGCGGCGAGGGCGACGGCGAGCCAGCGGCGGGCGCTCGGCGAGAGGCGCGGGCGGCGCGGGGGGGGCGTGAGGTGCGGGAGGTGCGGGAGGCTCGGGAGGTGCTGTCGCATGATGCTCTCTCTCAACCTACGGTCATCAGGGCAAGAAGAAGGGGCTGAGGGCGCGGCCGGCGCCGAACGTCAGCTCCGAGGTGGCGGTGTTCTCCACCGGCAGCCCGCCGCGGACGATCGTGGCGTTGGTGTTGCGCGTGCGGCCCTCGTCGAAGGTGAGGCGGCCCGAGAGCGCGCTCAGCGAGAACGAGATGTTCACCAGCGCGCCGTCCTGCACGGGGTCGGTGGAGATGGCCGTCACGGTCACGCGCAGCACGCCGGGGGCGAACTGCGTCACGAGCACGCTCTTGTTGGAGGCCACCGCCGCCGCGCCCGCCGCGAACTCGCGGTAGGTGAGGACGCTCTGGTCGTAGTTGACGAAGATCTCAAAGAAGCTCGACTGGAACTGCTCGTTGGTCTGGCCGTGGTGGAGGGTGACGCCCACATAGGAGCGGTTGGCGGGCGAGAACGAGCGCATGGAGAGCGCGGGGAGGACGGAGCCGCCCGCCGCGCAGTCGTCCACGTCGCCCACGCCGTCGCTGTCGCCGTCGTTGAGGTTGCTGCTCACGGCGTTGGGGTCGAGGCCGCAGCGGAGCTCCTGGCCGTCGCGCAGGCCGTCGCCGTCGGAGTCGTTGAGGAAGTTGGGGTCGCAGGCGTCGCCGAGGCCGTTGCCGTCCTCGTCGGACTGGTCGGGGTTGCTCACCGCCGGGCAGCTGTCGGCGCCGTCGAGAATCCCGTCGCCGTCGTCATCGGCGTCGCAGGCGTTGTCCACGCCGTCGCCGTCGGTGTCGAGCCCGAGGTCGCGCGCGCCGGGGCAGGAGTCGTCCACGTCGGGGGTGCCGTCGTTGTCATCATCGGGGTCACAGGCGTCGCCGAGGCGGTCGCCGTCGGCGTCCACCTGCGCGTTGTCGGCGAGGGCGGGGCAGAGGTCCTGCGCGTTGGGAATCCCGTCGCCGTCGATGTCGGGGTCGCAGGCGTCGCCCACGCCGTCGAGGTCGACGTCGGGGCCGTTCACCGCGCCGCCCACCGCCGGATTCGCCACCCCGAGGCAGTTGTCGACGCCGTCATCCACGCCGTCGCGGTCCGCGTCCACGCCGGTCTCGCAGGCGTCGCCCACGCCGTTGCCGTTCGAGTCCGTCTGCGCGGGGTTCGCCACGAGCGGGCAGCTGTCGAGGGTGTCCACCACGCCGTCGCCGTCATCGTCGGCGTCGCAGGGGTCCCCGATCCCGTCACCGTCGCTGTCGCGCGCGCCCACGCTGGGCAGGAGCGGGCAGTTGTCCTGCGCGTCCGCGATCCCGTCGCCGTCATCATCGGCGTCGCAGGCGTCGCCCACGCCGTCGGCGTCGAGGTCCGCCTGGTTGGCGTTGGACACCACCGGGCAGTTGTCGAGGGCGTCCACCACGCTGTCGTTGTCGGCGTCCTGGTCGCAGGCGTCGCCGGCGCCGTCGTTGTCGCGGTCGACCTGCGTGGGGTTAAAGGCGTTCACGCAGTTGTCCACGCCGTCGTCCACGCCGTCGTTGTCGGTGTCGCGGTTCAGGTCACAGGCGTCGCCCACGCCGTCGCCGTCGGAGTCGCGCTGGTTGAGGTTGGGCACGCGGGGGCAGTTGTCCACCGCGTCCTGGAGGGTGTCGTTGTCGGAATCGCGGTCGCACACATCCCCGAAGCCGTCGCCGTCCACATCCGACTGGTTCTGGTTCGCCGCGAGGGGGCAGTTGTCTTGCGCGTCGGGGACGCCGTCGTTGTCCTTGTCGTTATCGCAGGCGTCGCCCACGCCGTCAGCGTCAGCGTCGAGCTGCGCGGCGTTGGCCGCGAGGCGGCAGTTGTCCTGCGCGTCGAGCACGCCGTCGTTGTCATCGTCCGTGTCGCACACGTCACCGAGGCGGTCGCCGTCGGCGTCGCGGTTGCTCGCGTCCACCGCGAACACGCACAGGTCCTGCGCGTTCGGCACGCCGTCGCCGTCGATGTCGGGGTCGCAGGCGTCGCCCACGCGATCGCCGTCGAGGTCGGCCTGCGTGGGGTTGGGGTCATTGGGGCAGTTGTCGTTCGCGTTGCCGCGCCCATCACCGTCGGTGTCCTGCTGGCAGGCGTCGCCCACGCGGTCGCCGTCGGAGTCGAGCTGGGTGGCGTTGGGCACGAGGGGGCCGTTGTCCTGCGCGTTGAGGCGCCCGTCGCCGTCGATGTCGGTGTCGCAGGCGTCGCCGAAGGCGTCGGCGTCCACGTTGGACTGGCCGGGGTTGGCGTTGAGGGGGCAGTTGTCCGCGGCGTTCAGGAGGCCGTCGTTGTCGTTGTCGGGGTCACAGGCGTTGCCGAGGCCGTCGCCGTCGGAGTCGAGCTGCGAGGAGTTGGTGACGAGGGGGCAGTTGTCCTGCGTGTCGAGGCGCCCGTCGTTGTCATCGTCCGTGTCGCACACATCGCCGAGCCCATCGCGGTCGGAGTCCACCTGGTCGGGGTTGGCGAGGGCGCGGCAGTTGTCGCGGGTGTCGATGACGCCGTCGTTGTCGAGGTCGTTGTCGCAGGCGTCGCCTTGCCCGTCCTGGTCGGCGTCCGCCTGCGTGGGGTTCGCCACGAGGGGGCAGTTGTCCTGCGTGTCGAGGCGCCCGTCGTTATCGTCGTCCGTGTCGCAGGCGTCGCCGAGGGCGTCGCCGTCGGTGTTCTTCTGGTCGGCGTTGGCCACGAGGGGGCAGCTGTCCACGGCGTTGCCGCGCCCGTCGTTATCCATGTCGGGGTCGCAGGCGTCGCCGAGGGCGTCGCCGTCGGTGTTGAGCTGGGTGGGGTTGGCCACGCTGAGGCAGTTGTCGGTGGCGTCGCCCACGCCGTCGCCGTCCTTGTCGGCGTCGCAGGCGTCGCCCACGCCGTCGTTGTCAGAGTCGACCTGAGTCCCGTTGGCGATGAGGGGGCAGTTGTCCTGCGTGTCGAGGCGCCCGTCGTTGTCGTCGTCCGTGTCGCAGGCGTCGCCGCGGCCGTCGCGGTCGGTGTCGAGCTGCGCGCCGCTCACGGGCGGGTTCGACACCGAGATGCAGTTGTCGGCGCCGTTGAGGACGCCGTCGTTGTCGAGGTCGGGGTCACAGGCGTCGCCCTGCGCGTCGCCGTCGGTGTTGCGCTGGTCGGCGTTGCGGACGGCGGGGCAGTTGTCCTGCGCGTCGAGAATCGTGTCGTTGTCGAGGTCGTTCTCGCACGCGTCGCCGACGCCGTCGCGGTCGGTGTCGGCCTGGGTGGGGTTGACGGTGAAGTCGCAGTTGTCGGTGGTGTCGAGGACGCCGTCGTTGTCGTCATCGGTGTCGCAGGCGTCGCCCTGACCATCTCCATCGGCGTCGCTCTGGCCCACGTTGATGAGGGTGGGGCAGTTGTCCTGCGCGTCATCCACGCCGTCGTTGTCGTCATCCGAGTCGCACAGGTCCCCCACGCCGTCGCGGTCGGGGAGGTCGCGCTGGTCGGGGTTGGCCACGCTCGGGCAGTTGTCGCCGGCGTTCAGGCGCCCGTCGTTGTCGATGTCGGGGTCGCAGGCGTCGCCGAAGGCGTCGCGGTCCACGTTGCCCTGGTCGGCGTTGGCCACGCGGGCGCAGTTGTCCTGCGCGTCGCTCACGCCGTCGCCGTCGTCATCCGCGTCGCACACGTCGCCGGCGCCGTCGGCGTCGAGGTCGGCCTGGCTGGGATTCGACACGCCGAGGCAGTTGTCGAGGGAGTCGTCCACGCCGTCGTTGTCGTTGTCGCTGTCGATGGCGTCGGGCACGCCGTCGTTGTCGGCGTCGGCGGGGTTGTTGGGGTCGCCCACCTCCACGCCGTCGGGAATCCCGTCGCCGTCGGAGTCGGGGTCGGTGGGGTCAGTGCCCACCTGCGCCTCCTGCGAGTTGGTGAGGCCGTCGCCGTCGGCGTCGAGGGCGCCGTCGGTGAAATCGAGCGGGTTGAGGCCGTTGCTCAGCTCAAAGGCGTTGGTCATCAGGTCGCCGTCGCAGTCCTGCAGGGCGTCATTGACGCCGGGGCGGGTCTGCGGCTGGCCGGGGTTGAGGGTGAGGGGCTGCTTGCCGGGGGCGAGGTTGGCGAAGCGGCACTCGAGCTCATAGAAGCCCAAGAGGCCGTCGCGGTCATAGTCCACTACGTCGTGGTTGAACTGCTTGATGGCGAGGTCCACGTCGAGCAGCGCGTCGCCGCCGGCGATCACGAAGCCGCCGCTGCGATTCCTGTCGAAATCCGACAGAGGGCGGCCGTCGAAGCGCGCGTTGCGCACCGCCTCGCTCGAGACGTCGATCTCAAAGAGGTAGGCGTTGACGACGTCAAAGAGCTGCAGCAGGTCATCAAAGACCTCGCCGGGGTAGACGCGGGGGGCCGCAGAGGCGCTCGACGGCAGAGCCGCGGGGGCGAGCGCCGTCAAGGAGAGCCCAAGCGCGAGCAGTGCGCGTGATCTCATCGCTGACTCCAGAGGAGAGGAGAGGGGGAGGGGAGGAGGATGGGGCGTTGAGCGCGTTGAGCGCGCGCCGCGGGGGGCGCCTCAGGGGGCTACTCTAGCCCCTATCCTCACGATGTTCAAAGGGGATTGTGAGAGGCGTCAGGGGGCCTCAGGCGGAGCGGCGGCGCCGCCGAGGGCGTCCTCCTCCACCTTCTTCTTGAAGCCAAAGACCAGGTGCCCCTGGTCCTCGCGGAACATCTTCACGGTCAGGTTGTCGCTCTTGTAGGTGTAGAGGCGCGTGTTGACGGGGATGTGCCCCGGCGCCGAGACCACGAGGTCGAGGGCGCCGGTGTTCTTGGGCCAAGAGAGGGAGAGGGGCGTGGTGCCGAGCAGCTCTCGACCATGATAGACCTGCGCGGCCACCCCGTCGGTGCGCACGGAGAGCTCAATGGCGGGGTGGCCGCTCTTGATGAGGGCGGCGGCGGCGCGGCGGCGGCGGTCAAAGGAGCCGGCACCCCGCCGGCCGCCCTTCTTGGCCCCGCCCTTCTTGGCCCCGCCCTTCTTGGCCCCGCCCTTCTTGGCCCCGCCCTTCTTGGCCCCGCCCTTCTTGGCCCCGTCCTGCTGCGCGCGAGGCTCCGCGTACGCCTGTGAGGGCGCGCCGCGCTCCAGCGACGCGAGCCCCCCACCGCCCCAGAGGGCGCTACAGAGGGCGCCACAGAGGGCGCTACAGAGGGCGCCACAGAGTGTGAGGGTCCCTAGGCGGCGCCGTAGGGGGCGCCCTAGGGCGACGGGCGCGCGGTGGCGTATGCTCATGATGGATCACGCTCCTCAGAGCTCAGAGCTCAGGGCTTCAGGGCTTCAGGGCTGGGCTGGGGTCGGGGCTGGGGGCGCCGCCGGGGGCGGGGCGGGGAGCGGGGGCGCGCCGCCCTCGGCGCCGGGGGCGAGGAGCTCAGGGGGCACGGGCGAGTCGTTGGGGTCGCCGCTCGGGTACTTGTGGCCCGGGACCGGCACGTAGCTCTCGATGGGGTGCTTGGCGGACCCGAGGATGTTGCCCTCTAGGACCTCCACCGGGAGGGGGGGCGTCAGCTCAAAGAGGAAGCCGCGGCTGAGGACGCGAATCTCATAGACCTCGTCGCGCGCCAAGAACTGCCGCTCGTGGTTCACGGGCTGGTCGCCGCGGACGATCATGTCGCGGCGCGTGATCAGGAAGCTGTAGAGGCGGACCGCGAGGTCATTCTTGAGGCGATGGCAGCCGTGAGAGAAGCGCTCGGGGCTCAGAATCGACATAAAATCCGACGACCCGTGCGCGCGGATGCCGCGGTCGAGGTCCCGCCCCCCCTTGCGCGGAATCACAAAGTAGCCCGCCACCAGCCCGTACGCCGAGAGGTAGCCGGGCCCCATCTCCTCGTAGTTGACCACGTTCTGCGCCCTGCCGTTCACGTAGAGGCGCTTGGTGAGACTCTTGAGCGGCGTGGTCTTGGGGGGGAGCCACACGGGCCCGGAGATGACGTTGCGGATGACGCGCTCGCCCACGTCGGAGCCCTTGTACTTGTAGTAGTCGTGGCCGTTGTTGGCCACCTCCGTGCGCCAGCCGCCGATGGTGGTCGGCCAGTGGATGAGCTGAAAGCGCTTGCCGAGGTAGGTCACGTAGAGCTTAAACTTGGGGAGGCGCCGGCGGGGCTGCGGGACGGGCTTGCCCTTCCTGTCGAAGGGGGGGTCATACCACACGTCGCCGCGGTCCACCACCACGTCGAGGTCCATGTGCGCCGAGTAGTACTCGGGGTAGGCGGGGGCCTTGAAGCCCACGCGGAGCCAGCGGAAGTGCTCGGGGGGGTGGCGCTCAAAGAAGGCCTTGGACTCCTCGAGGCTGCCGAGCCCCGCCTGCGCCATCGCGGCGTCGGTGAACTCCTTGACGAGGTCGCGGATGGGGTGCCGCTGGCCGTCCGCCCCCACGAACGTGGGCGCCTCCTCGCCTCGATTCACGGAGCCGTCCTCGAGGACGCCCGTGGCGGCGACGACGCGCTCCTCGAGGGAGCGGCGGAGGGACTGGTAGTTGAGCTCGTCGGTGGGGGTGGCGAGCACCTGCAGGGTGTCGGACTGGAGGTTGGCGTACTCGTAGAGTTTGTGCTTGCGCTGAAAGCGGCGGAGCGCCATGCGGAGGCCCTCGTCGAGGACGCCCTCCTGGTGCTTGTAGCGGGGGTGGTTGTGCTCGTCGCAGGCGAGGACGCGCTCGATGTGCGTGACGGCGAGGCGCTCCGCCTCCGCCTTCTGCACGAGCGCCACCTTGTCCTTGAGCTCGGGGGCGGCGGCGAGGAGGTCCTCGTGGGTGTCGACCACCAGGCGCTCCATGGCGCGCTCCACCGCCGCGCGCGCCTCCGCGAGGCGCCGCTGCGCGCCCTTCCGCTGCGCGCCGCCCCCAAAGCGGATGGTGCCGGCGGCGGCGATGGCGGCGTAGTCGATCTCGCGGTAGCAGGGCTCTGTGGCGGCGCGGTGATAGCGCTTGGCGAGCACGCTCAGGCTGGGCGGAATCCCGAACACCTCGAGGTAGTTGTACTCCTCCTCCTCGAGCGGCTGCCCCTCGCTGTCGGCGGTGTCGTTCGCGAGGCCCGCGAACACGCCGTTGTAGGGGTGCTCGAGCAGCGCCCCCTCCGCGCTCGTGTGGCTCTGGAAGATGCGGGGAGTCCAGGAGTCGCGCAGGTCGAGGATCGAGTAGCCGAGGCGGAGCGCCTCCTGCTCCGTGACCGCGCGCTCCACGCCCCCCTCCACCAGCACCACGCGCTCCGCCTCCGGGACCGCCGCCACCCGCGCCTCCGCCAGCTCCGCCGGGGACGGCGGGGGC